>JBIPMW010000204.1:0-3402 GCA_044376455.1 Crocinitomicaceae bacterium
GTATGTCTCTTCCTAAATAAGCGGCTGGATCATTGAGCATTGCAACTGTACCTGTACAGAAAGAATTGATCTCTACCTTAAAGTCATCGAGTGGATGGCCCGAAATGAAAATCCCGACAACTTCTTTTTCTCGATTCAGTTTATAGATGGCAGGCCATTCATCAGCTCGCGGAACGGTCGGTGCTGGCATTGTAGTGCCTGTTGCCTCTCCAAACATACTGTGCTGCGATGAATGTTGTTGTTCTTGAACACTGGCACCATATCGAATGGCAGACTCTAGAAAAGTACGGCTACTAGAATCCGTGACAAAATATTGCGCCCGATGAACTTCTTGAAATGAATCAAACCCACCGGCATAAACAAGACTTTCAAATGCACGTTTGTTGCAAAGCCTTAAATTGATTCGTTTGGTGACATCAAAAATATCGGAGAAGGCGCCGTTTGCGCGTTCTTGTAAGATTGCTTCAACCGGACCGCTTCCCATTCCTTTAATGGCACCTAAACCAAAACGGATAGCGCCACTCGCATTGACTGAAAATGTAAAGCCAGATTCGTTGATGTCAGGACCTAACACTTCAATGCCCATGCGGCGACACTCTTCCATAAAGAAAGATACTTGCTTGATGTCACTCATGTTGTTGCTCAGTACAGATGCCATGTATTCGGCCGGATAGTTGGCTTTTAAATAGGCAGTTTGATAAGCCACCCACGCATAACAAGTCGAGTGAGATTTATTGAAAGCGTAGGATGCAAAGGCCTCCCAGTCTTTCCAAATTTTTTCGAGGGTTGTTTCAGCATGACCTTTAGCAGAAGCCCTTTCAATAAATGTTGGCTTCATTTTGTCCAAGACCTTGCGGTCTTTTTTACCCATGGCTTTACGAAGCGTATCTGCCTCACCTTTCGTAAAGTCAGCGAGCTTCTGAGATAACAACATGACCTGCTCTTGATAAACGGTAATGCCGTATGTTTCTTTGAGGTATTCTTCGCAATCGGCTAAATCATAAATAATTGGTTCTTCGCCATGCTTTCTTTTACAATAGGACGGGATGTATTCCATTGGGCCTGGTCTGTACAAAGCATTCATGGCAATGAGGTCGGCAAAAACGGTTGGCTTGAGTTCCTTGAGGTGCTTTTGCATCCCCGGAGATTCGTATTGGAAAATACCAACGGTTTCGCCACGTTGAAACAGTGCATAAGTTGCTTCGTCGTCTATTGGAAAAGCGTCAGGGTCTAGCTCGATGCCCCGGTTTTCTTTAACCAAACGCACCGCATCTTTAATGAGTGTGAGGGTTTTAAGACCCAGGAAGTCCATTTTGAGGAGGCCTGCCGACTCTGCAACTGCGTTATCGTATTGGGTGCAAACCATCTCGGAATCTTTGGCTGTAGCCACTGGCACAAAGTTGGTGAGGTCGTCTGGGGTAATGATGACACCACAAGCATGAATACCTGTATTGCGCACTGAACCTTCAATTTCTGTTGCTTTTTGCAGCACTTTCGCCTGAAGGTCTACGCCTTGGTAAATCCGACGTAGTTCTTTGGCATTGGCAATGGCTTCTTGGTTGCGTAATTTATCAATGAGTTCAGGCTCAGGTAAGTTAAAAATTTTTTTGAGCGAGAGATCTGGGATGAGTTTAGCAAGGCGGTCCGCTTCGGGCAAAGGTAAATTCATGACCCTTGAGGTATCGCGTACCGCAGATTTTGCAGCCATTGTACCGTAGGTAATGATTTGAGCAACTTGATTGGCACCGTATTTATTGATCACGTAATCGATTACGCGGCCACGACCTTCATCGTCAAAATCGATATCGATATCGGGCATGGAAATACGATCTGGATTCAGGAAACGCTCGAAAAGCAGATCGTATTGAATAGGGTCAACATTTGTAATACCGATGCAATAAGCAACAGCAGAACCCGCCGCCGAACCGCGGCCTGGCCCTACTGAAACACCCATTTGTCTGGCCGCATTACAGAAGTCTTGGACAATTAAGAAGTAACCGGGGTAACCCGTTTTTTCAATTGTTGCTAATTCAAAATCAAGACGCTCTTGAATTTCTGGTGTGATGATTTCGTAGCGTCTTTTTGCGCCTTCAAAAGTTAAATGTTTGAGGTAGGCATTTTCACCGCGTTTGCCACCATCTTGTGCATCAAGAGGATCAATGAACTGACTCGGGATGTCAAAAGCAGGGAGCAAGACCTCGCGGGCCAATCCATAGTGCTCGCATTTTTCTATTATTTCAGAAATACTGGAGATTGCCTGAGGTAAATCAGCAAATAGAGCGATCATTTCCTCAGAAGAACGCATGTAGTAAGTGTCGTTTTCAAGACCGTATCTAAAACCGCGACCCCTGCCCTTTGGAGTTTCGACCAATTCGTTGTCTTTGACACAGAGTAAAACATCGTGTGCGAGTGCATCTTTTTGCTCGATGTAATAAGTGTTGTTGGTGGCCACGATTTGAACCTGGTGCTTTTCAGCAAGTGAGACCAATAATGGATTGACTCGATCTTCCACTTCCAAGTTGTGCCTGCCTATTTCGATATAGAAATCTGGGCCAAATTGTAGTTTCCACCAAAGTAGTGCTTCTTCAGCTTGCTTTTCACCAACGTTGAGTAATAGGTTGGCAATTTCACCGTATAGGTTTCCGCTCAAGACAATGAGGTCCTCTTTATATTGTTCAATGACTGCTTTATCTATGCGCGGCACATAGTACATACCTTGCGTGTAGGCAATCGAAGCTAATTTGATCAGATTTTGGTAACCATTTTTGTTTTTGGCTAAAAAAACAATTTGATAACCGTTGTCTTTGACGCTTTTGTCTTGGTGATTTCTACAAACATTGAACTCACATCCAATAATTGGCAAGATCTCTTTACCGTGATAAGGCTCATTTTTTTCTTGTGCCTCGGCTCTTTCAGCCCTCACCTTGGCATTATGAGCTGACGCCGCTTTTTCGAATTGAAAAGCCGCCATCATGTTACCAGTATCGGTGAGTGCAACTGCCGGTTGGCCGAGTGCAACTGCCTTTTGAATCAGGCCAGCAACCTCAGCTGTAGATTGTAATATTGAAAATTGTGTATGGTTGTGGAGGTGCGCAAAAACGAGGTCCTGCAATACGTCTTGACTGACTGCTACTTTTGGAGTAGCTGGAGCTGCGCTTGCTGTCCTGAGCTTTTCGCTTTCGGCCTTTAAATTGAGGTGCTGTAGGCCAATCTTTTCGATTGGCTTCGGATTGAGCAACCTAAATGATTCAAAGTATCCAGGTTCTTGTAGGATTTCTTCAAGGGTGTAGTGCTCTTTTCGGATCAGTTCCAAAAAACAACGCGTCGTAGATTCGACGTCGGCGGTTGCGTTATGGGCCTCTGAAAATGATTCTTGAAATAAATATTCGTGCAGCTCAGTAA
>JBIPMW010000261.1:0-10673 GCA_044376455.1 Crocinitomicaceae bacterium
TTAAAGCTCGGGGAATACAAGGGAAGGAAGTGGCCGAGTGGACTGGCCGCACCCCAGGGAATATTTCTCGAATTCGCAATGGTCAGGACTCCCCTCGGCTGCGGGATTTTATGCTGATTTTGATGGCGATCGAGAAGAGATGCCCGGGATTTTTTGATGATTTCTGTCGGCAGCTTTCGGGCCAATCCAGGCGGTTGACCATATCTCCTGAGGAGTTTGTTAATTCTTTGGATTCCTCCGAATTTGCAGCACTAATGATCGCTGCTGGTCGCCGTCTGGCAAAAGGAGCAGCTTCTTATGAGTGCTAATAATTCCAAGACTGATATTAATTTCATCGAAGAGCAAATTAAAGCCCTTTCTCCGGAGGATCGAGCGGCTTTGCTATCTCGGCTGGCTCCTACCGTCGTTTTTTGCGGCTCTTCGGTGGTTTCTTTTGGCTCCGCCGTGCAGGTCAATGGCTCGCAGGATTTAAATGCTTTCGTGCAGATCAATGGTTCGCAGGATTTAAATGCTTTTATTGATAAGATTCCCCCGGAAGCTTTGGGGGAATTCCTAAAAGCGATCGGGGCTTATATTGTCAATCACAAGGCTTAAAGAATTTCTAGCAATTCTTTGGCTAATTCCGCTGGTTTTGATAGCCCGCGCAGGGTTTTGCGTTTTCCTTTTAGTACCAATTCGATTCGATCGCGCTTCTCGGCCAGCAGGCTATCGATCGCCTCATCGATCATCCCCAATTGAATCCAGTAGGCATTTACTGTGTTGTTTTGCCCAATTCGGTAGCACCGATCCTCGGCTTGTTCCGCATCGCCCGGAGTCCAAGGGCGATCGATTAAAATCACCTGATTCGCTGCGGTTAGGGTTAGCCCCACTCCCCCGGCTTTAATCGTGCCGATAAATATCTTAGAAGTGCCACTCTGAAAGCGATCGACTATCGCCTGTCGATCTTCCTGTTTCGTTTCCCCGGTGAGCAGTTCACAGGGGGCGATTTGACTTAATGCTGTGTACAGTGCTTTTGCTGATTCTAGATACTCGGTAAAAATCACCACCGCTTGCCCTTGCTCTAAAAGCTCGGCTGTGTATTCGATCGCCGCAGGGACTTTGTAGAGGCTGCCCACCTTGCGGAGTGCATTGATCGTTACGAGTGCTTCGGCCCCTTCTTTTACTTCCCCCCGCTTCTCCCGTTCTCGGTAATCGGATATGTAGCGATCGATTTCTTGGCGGTAGTTTTTACCCGCCTCTCCCTCCAGTAGGATCGGAACTAGAGATCGCAGTTTGGGCGGTAGATCAAGGCATTCCGCTTTTTTGCGCCGTAAAATCACGTCCTCGGTTTTTTTACTTAGTTCATCAAGGTGAGCCGCGCCGGTATTATCCCAGATGCTCTTACTTCCGATCGATTTATGGTGAGCATTGCAGTAGTATTTCTGAAATTCCCAAGTATCGGCTGCGAGTGGGTGCTGGCATATCTGCAATAGGGGGAAAAGATTGATCGGTCGCCCATTTTTGATCGGAGTCCCTGTTAGTAGCCACGTTCCTAAGCAGTTTTCATTATCTGCTAATGCCTTTAATTCTTTAGTTCGCTTGCTATTTTCGTTCTGGGCGTAGTGGGCTTCATCGGCGATCACTAGGTACTTCTGCGATTCCAGGGCTTTTGGCATTTTCGCCCAGGAAAAGACCTCGATCGCAGCTCCGGCTTTAGCCGCTTCCCGTAGCCAATTATCTTTTAAAGAAGCTGGGCAGATCACGAAGACTGGGCAGCCGTGAATTTTTGCCATTGCTCTGGCCGCTACTAATGCCGATAGGGTTTTTCCCAATCCCATATCATCAGCGAGAATTCCCCCGCGATAGATGCCCCCCGTGCGGTGTGCTAGTAGCCACTTTACGGCTTCTTTCTGATGCTCGAAGAGATTCCACTGGCACTCTAGGGGGCGATCGAGTTCGGCGGCTGCCACCAGATTTAAGATATCGTTGGCAGCGCTTTCGGCTTCTTTCTCTCTTTCGGCCAATTCCGCTGCTTTTTCCCCCTCGATCATTATCCGGATTCCTTCGATCTCAGGATCGATCGAGTATTCGGGAGAGGGAAAGGCTTCGATCACTTCGATCACTTTTGCTAGGGGGTATCTCCAGCTTTTATCACTGCTATCAAATCGGTATCCTTCGATCGCCTTGGCTTTTTTTTGGAATCTTCCCGTGGCATCATAAGGCGCGTACACGGCAATTTTATTTTCTAGTATCTCGATTCTGTAGGGGGATTTTTCTTCTTTACTCTCGAATTTATCGGGGTATTGAGCCTCGATCGCCTTCCAATCTGGTAGGGTGTAGCCGGCTGGCTCTAATTGAGATTTTTGGTATTTCTGGATCATTTTTAGCCCGGCCTTGGCTTGATGCTTTAATAAGCTTCCCGATGCGATCCTGCGGGCCAGCCAGTGGCCGAATTCTGTATCTACTTTATTGAATCCCCGCCCGTCTTCTTTTTTCGTGCCATCGCATTCTTTCGAGAGATAGATGATCGCGCTCTCTAATCGGTTATCCTTCGGTCGCAACGCGCTCGCTACGCGAGATCGAGCTTTCGCCCGTTCGGTCGCAACGCGCTCGCTACGCGAGATCGCCGTTTCTAGATTTTGCTTTAGTGATAGTAGTTCCTCGATCGAGGCCGTTTCTAGGAATTCTTGAACTGTTTGCGCTTTTTCGATCTTTTCGCCATTGTCGAGCGATCGAGCATAGCGCTCGATATCCCCTAGCAAAATCTCTGGCACTCGGAGCGCCCGTGTTGGCAGGTGCTTCCAGCGCGGTTGTTGCTTGGGCAGGTGATCGGTTCTGGGGTTTGGATTGGCCATACTTTCACTCTATGCCTTGTACACTCCTTTCGTCAAGTTTTTTAAGATTCCTTTTTCTTCCCCCCATGGGGCAGTAGGCTCGATCTTCGCTAAATACTTGAATGCCTATCCCTGCCTCCTTTAGGGCGTATGTAAGCTGTTTTACCGTGTTCTCGCTAAGACTGGTGATCTTGGCGATTTCCGAGTAGGATCGAGGCCGATCGCTAATCGCCTCTAG
Organism: Crocinitomicaceae bacterium; assembly: GCA_044376455.1. Taxonomy (GTDB): domain Bacteria; phylum Bacteroidota; class Bacteroidia; order Flavobacteriales_D; family Crocinitomicaceae; genus UBA952. The sequence continues at coordinate 3,052 of JBIPMW010000261.1, forward strand.
TACCGTGATCGCAGTCCTCAATCGCTTTTGTAGCATGGGATAGAGCCATTCTTGCTCTTCGGGGTGCAGCTCCCAGTATTTCCGGATGCTGGAACCGCATTCTTTGATGTACTCTTTCGTAGTTTTGTTCATGAAAGGGCCTCCTTTATTCCGGCTTCTAGAGCTTCTTCGTTATCGCAGTAAATAATCATACTTTCGAGGCTTTTTCTGTAAGTTTCCGATGATTGGCATTTGGGGCATTTCATAGTGTGTTTTAGGTGTAGGGTGTGGGGTGTGGGGAGAAGCTTTTTTCAGTGATCAGTAAATAGTGAACTGAAAACTAACATCTGATAACTCACATCTCATAACTCACATCTGATAACTGATAAGTCACATCTCATAACTGATAACTGATAACTGATAACTGATAACTGATAACTGATAACTGATTGGGGTGGGTACTTTATAATTATTATACCATGCTAACGGGGAATAATCAGTTATTTTTTTAAGCCGTGTTATCATGGATTAGATTAAAATTTTTAGGTAAGGCAAGGCAATGGCTGGCAAAGGAGCGCCAAAAGGTACGGTAAATAATCCGAAGGGCATTAATCAATATCCTGGGCTTCGATCGAGTAAGATGATCTCCCTGCGGCTTCTCAAGGAGCATGATCCGCTTATCCGGGCAAAGGCTGAGAGAGAAGGAAAAACCATTGCGGCTATTCTTGATGAGGCGATCGCTCTTTATTTGTCCGCTAATCCCTAGCAAAAATCCCCACTGCTCACCGTGGGGATTTGCCAGATTTTTTCTTAACATTCGCGATCAATTGGGGGAAATCTCCAAATATCAGCACTTAAGAAGTGGATCCCTGCATTTTTTGCGGCTTCTTCATCTTCTGAGCGATCGCCCACCATTAGGGCTTTTGATAGATTTTTAAAATTTTTTAAAGATGCGGAAATCATGCCACAATTAGGCTTTCTAAATTGGCCTAGCAGCTCCCTGTGGATTTCATGGATTAAATCTATATTTTCTCGGCTTACGCCATAGCACAAATTCCCCTCGAAATCAGGGCAAAAATAGATGTAAGAAAGCAGGGGAAATATTTCTAAAGTTTTTTGCTGTTCCTCGATCGCACTTTTTAAGGATTTATGCCCGGCGGCCACACCGCCCTGATTGGTGATTCCTATTAGAGTCCAGCCTTCTTGATGGTAAATTTCGATAGTTTTTGTTGCTCCTTCGATTGGCTCCTGATCATTTGGATCTTCGATGAATTTTCCGCTAGTAGGCCGGCGGATCGTGCCATCAAGATCGAGCAGCAGAGCTTTAATTTTTTTCATTTTTTGCCTTTTAATTGTGTGCTTATAGCTGATAACTGATTACTGAGCGCTGGTAACTGACAAGAATTCTTTATTCTGGCTTTTTCCAATTTGATTCAGAAAATCCCATTTTCCAAGCTAATTCTTTAATTTTTGGCTCTACTTCGGCATGGATTGGACTATTACCCAAAATTATTCTTATTGCAGAATCATAGTTTTTTTCAGGATTCTCATTGTACTGAAGATAAAATTCATGGAGATGCTCACTTGCATATTCCTGAATTGTAGAATCAATATAGGCAATGGCGCGGGTGCCATTTTCTTGAATCTCTTTTATAGAAGGAAATCGGCTTAAAAGAGATGGTGATAATTCAAAATCAGGAAAAGCAAAGATTATTTTAGGAAGAAGATCAATTTCAATTTCCCATCTTTTCTTTTGAGGATTCCATGCAGGTTTTTTGCCATAAAAATAGTGTAAATTTTTCAATTGATTAACTATATCTGGATCATACTTAGGAGTGGTAAGGGAAGCTTTAATATTGCTATCCTTGAAAAAAATTAATCCGATCTGGCCTTTTGGTAGCTTTGCCAGCTGCCGATCTAGATTTCGCAAAGTTTCGGGGATTAACGACTCATACCATTCGCGCATTAATTTGGAAGTTTCTTCGATTTCGCTTTCAAAATTATAATTTTCCATGATAGCCTCCTAATTGTGTACTGATAACTGATAACTGATAACTGATAACTGATAACTGATAACTCCTAATTAGTTATCGAGTTCGCTTACTTCCCATTCAATGCAATCGAGATTATTTCTCTCATCAAAGATTGTAACTTTGTGGTTTAGGGAATCATTCTCTATAAAGATAATCGGGTTAAGATGCTCAAAGAGGTCTTTAGCCTCGTCTTTGCTTTTTGCCTCGATAATTACCTCGATTTCTACTCTCATTAATCCTGAGAATTCCTTCATTTTGCCTCCTATTTTAGGGGGAATTACTCCCCCCATTTCTTAATTATTTAGAGTCCGAATTTTTTGGTAGTTTGGATGAAAAGCGTTGTTGCGATCGCTCTTGCATCTTCTGGAGTGAGGGCTATATCTTCGGCCTTATCTTGGCAGTGCTGATAAAGGCTGGCTAAATTAGCCACATATTCAGCCATTTCTACCTTTTTCTCAGGGGAAAAATTGGGATCGGGATCAGGGATAGAGTAATTGGGAATAGGAGGATTATTGCTTGCTAAATGGCGAGAAACCAGGTTCACTGCTACGGGTAGCTCTGGCAGTGGCTGGCCTAAATTGATCAGATTAGTATCCTCTACTAAAGAGTATTTACCTTTTGAATCAAGGGTTAAAGTTAGCCGCGCATTCTTAATAACGTGCTTTTGGGAGTAATCATCATCACCACCGCGCCACACGGTCACTTTTTCGCCATTGTCTCGCCGTACCGCATCAATTACAGTCCGCTCGCCGTATTTAGTATTTACGCGGCGGGCGCGGTCGGTTGCCATTGCTTCGATTAGTTGCATAGTGTTATTATCCTTTTGGTTTGATTTAGAGAAAGGCGATCGCATCAATTACCAGTTGGGCGCGGTCGCTTTCTCTATATCTCTATACTACTAAATTTTTAGTAGTATGTCAAGTATTATCCTAAAATTTTTTTATAGAATAAAATAAATGAGAGTAAGGAAAAATGACACTTAGGAACAAAATCAAGGAATTAATTGATCGAGAGGGAATAACAGCCTATAGATTTGTTAAAGATACGGGCTTCGCACCGGCTACAGGCTACCGATTGGCTGCCGATCCTACCTACATTCCCTCAGCCAAAATTTTAGAGGCAATTTGCGATCGCTATCGAGTGCAGCCTGGTGAAATTTTGGAATGGGTTCCGAAAAGCGATCGCATCCCTTAATCCCTAGTTCTTGGTTTTAGATTGGTTAGCGGGGAGCTTTTCCCCGCTCTGGGATTATTGCCAAATTTCGATTATGAATTCTTCTCCAGGGAATCTGCGCCCCATCCATTCGATCGCTTCTTTGGCGCTATTCGCTTTTAGGTAGTAGCCCTGTCTGTCTGTGATTGGAGTTTCTGCTGGATAGGGATTGATTCGAGTGCATCGGTAGGTCATAAGCCTTGCTCCTATTAAATTCTATGCTTTTATTATACCATGATTTCAAGGAATAATCAAGCAAATGCCCGGCGGAAAAAGCCGAGCATAGTACAAAAAAACTAAAAGAGAGACAACTGAGCCGGGGGGGGAACGGGAACCCCCAACCACCAGCAAGACTCCCAGCGCTCCCAATCGACACCGGCCCAAGCAGGGGGAGACGAAGAGCCGGGCAGCCAAAGCAGAACCCGCCGCCCAGAGCCAAGAGCAAAAGCCGCGGACCCCCAAGAACCAGAGCCGCCCCCAAAGAAGCGCCGCGCCGGGAAGACTCCGGCCGGGCAGACCGGGGAAGAGGGCAGGACCACCAGCAAGCCCCGATCGCCGCGAGCAACCGATCGGACGCAAGCCACCGACCGACGGGCAAAGGCCGAGCGCCCAGACCCAAAACGCCCAGACTCGACCGAAAAAACCAGCAGGGAAGGGGACTCAGAGAAGAAAGACCGAACCAAGCGATCGACTCCATCCGCACAACCAACCGAGACCCGGCAGCGAGGAGGAACAAGAGGCAGTAAATCAGAAAGAGCCAACTTAGAAGCAGGAGAAGGAGAGCGAGAGCCAGAGAATCCAATCGAAGAGACAGAAAAAGGCGAAAACATAAGAAAAATCCCCCGAAACTATTATCATTATACCATAGTAACGAGGTAAAATAAATCTATTATCTGGCGCGCGCAGCGCGCCAGTCAAGGAAAAAAGCTCAAGGGTCCCCGGCGGGCAGTCTGCGGCTCGCTCGCCCCCCCACCAGCCGCAATCAGCGAAGTCCCGGACTCCAGAGGCGAGCGGAAAGCCGCAAGCAACCAGAGGGGACCACCCCACCGGCAACTGTCAAGCAACGGCAGCCTCTGCTAGATCAGGGCGGGGCGGTGGGTGGGGTGGTGGGGTGGGTGGTCGGCGCGAACGAGAAGGTGCGGGGGGTGCGTAGCCCCCCCGCCCGACGAGCGAGCAAATTCAAGTTTTGCCAGTAGTCCTTTAGATATTGCTATGGCTTCGGAGCGCGGTCCGTAGGACGGCGCGATCAATAAGCTTATTTATTTGGGATAAGGCAAGCGGAGCGGCGAGGATAAGCTTTAGCCGTGGGATTAATCGAAGTTCGCCGCTCGGCTGGTTATCGCGCAAACAAGCTTTGCTGGTAGTTCGATTAGTTCGGCATGGTTCTGGATAGAGCCGTAATTCATAGGATAGCTTTCAGGCTGCGCCGCGCGAGGGATGGGAGGGAGCCGACCGGTAGGGAGGCGCGCGTAGCGCCGTAGCGTTAGCGAAGTCCCGGACAGCCCGGCCCGTAGGGCGCGCCCCGATGATCCTTTAGGGAATCTGGTATTCCTTCCTGTTTTCTCGATCTCGGCGTGGCCATCTTTCTCTGATCGCCTTTTTTCGTAAGCCTTCGATCGATGTCGGCCAATTCTTCCGGCGCTGGCTTAGTATTTCCTTCAAGGTTAGCCACTTGCCCTGAGCCAAGTCAAAGGGTTGGTCATCTTGTTCGATCGCTGGTTTGATCGATTGGCCGTTTTTATCATCATCTAACCTTTTATCTGGGTTATCATCTAAGCTGCCATCTAGCTTAGTGTCTAACTTAGTATTTAACTTGGTATCTAAGCTATCATCTAACCTTTTATCTGGGTTATCATCAAAAATCTCGCTGTAGCTTTCATATAGGCTACTATCTAGGCTATCATCTAAGTTGTCATCTAAGCTAGTATCTAATCTCTCATCTAACCTTGCCTCTATAGCTTTTATCTGGTGATCGATCGCGATCAATTTATCTTTCATTGATTGATCGATATCCTTTATCTGGCTATTAAAATCTAAAATCCACTTGGAGATCGATTTTTCAGTAGCATCTAATCTATCCTCTAGGTTTTTCTCTATTATTTTGAGCTTATCATCTAAATTAGTATCTAAGTTTTCATCTAAGTCTGCATCTAATCGATCGATTAGGAATTGTTTGGCTGCCAGATTCTCGGTAAGCTCTGGGTACAAGGATCGGATTTTATCGAGATAGCGATCGCTGATTGAAAAACTAATTACTTTACTCATAGCATTTAATCTAAGATGGTATATGGTACATATTATATAGCATCTTAGAAATAATCTAACCTACCATCTAATAAAAGTATCTAATTAAGGTTAGATGACGGTATTAGATGCCATTATCGGAGATAATAGCGATCGCATCGTTGTGCTTTATTTTTCTGAAACGCCACAAAAGTTAATGTACCTGAACCGTCGCACTGGCATCATTGCCGAATACATCCACTAATCGGACAGCGATCGTTCGTTTCCCTGCTGGCAGTTGGGGACTGCTGGCGGTGGTGATGACAGTATTAACCCGTTTCCCATTGCCCCTGATGGCCTGCCACATGGATTTAAAGGTTATGCCGTCATAATCCCAATCGATCGCCCAGTAGTCAATGAGAGCGGCAAAGTTATCTTTAATCGCCTTTCTTAGTTCGGTTTTCTGTTTCTCGTCGTTGATGGGGAAGTCCATCAGCACATAGCGATCGATGGAGATGGTGATGGTAATTTTTCCATCACCCGCGTCCTGTATCTGGGGCTGACTGACCTTAAAGTAGGGCTTATCATGAAAAATTATTTTATCCCGCAGCCCGTCTAGTTCAGCTTCATTCTTGGCTTTCTTGAGATAGTTGTAAATCTCTGGGGGGATGGTTAGGGTTTTAAGCTCGGTTTTCAGTTTGTCCCCTTCGGCTTTCTTGCGGTTCTCCAGTTCGGTGGTGAAATTGTAATCGTAGTCCCAAGCGAGGATGGTCAATGTTTTGTAGCCCGTCCCGTCAAGAATCTGGGCATCTTGGGCCAGTTCGATAACTTTCTTGGCTGTTACCGGGCGATCGGGATAGCCAACATAAGCCAATTCTGGCTCTTGTCCCTCTTGGGTGCGAATACCCAAATCAGGGCGATCGCTTCTGGGGTCAGCACCGTACAGCTTGAGAATGATGCGCTGCATCTCTCCTATCTTGGAACCGGAGAGGTAAATCATGTGGCGCTGGTAGTTGCCAATGTTCTCTAGCAGGAATGGTTGAGATTGTTGGTTGACCATCCGGTTGCGGCTAACTTGGATGCCTACTTTATCGAGGTTACAGCCGATCCAGCGACGGTTAAGGCGATCGGCTACTGCCATTGTCGTGCCAGAGCCACAGAAAAAGTCGGCTACTAAGTCGCCTTCATTTGATGAGGCTTTGATGATGCGTTCTAAAAGTGCTTCGGGTTTTTGGGTTGGGTAATCTAAGCGCTCTTTCGCCTGAGAGTTAACGATTGGAATATCTAGCCATAAATTCTGGACAATTTGCCCTTGATATTCATCTAAAAACTGTCTTCTCATAATTCTACCGTCTTTCTTTTTAGGGAACTCTAGTCTCCCTTCTTTATCCATTTGCCCCATTTTTTCTAGCGAAACAGCCCATCCGTTGGCTGGCGGTTTGTATCCTTTATATTCGTAAATTAAATTAGGTCTATAATCAGGATTACCTAAATTATCCACCTTATAAACTCGACCTTCTTCTGTCTTAAATCTGTACCTTTCTTTAATGTATTTTTTGGTATTTTCATCCTCAAGAGAATATTCAGGATTAAAAGTAAATTCAGGTGTTTTGGACATCCATAGTATAGTGTCATTTGCAATGCCAAACCTTTTTGATGCGTATGATGTAGCTGATTTTCTCTTCCATATAATCTCATTTAAAAAATTGTCTATACCAAAAATTTCATCAAGTAAAACTTTAATATAGTGAACAACATGATAATCTAAATGAATACAAATGCTTCCAGTATTACTTAATAATCGTTTCATTAATTGCAATCTTGGGTACATCATATCCAAGAACGAGTCCATTCCTCCTTCCCATGTATCTGTATAAGCTAATCTCTCAATAATATTAGGCTCTTTATCAACTTGTTTGCCCTCAATACTTAGCTGAAAGGAATAATCAGCACTACTTAAAAAGGGAGGATCAATATAAATTAAATCTATTTTCCCCGCATAGCCTTGAGCTAACAACGCCTGCATTGCCAGTAAATTATCACCCCAGATCAGGCGATTTATCTTAGTTTTATCAATATCAAAACCGCCTAAAGGTAGCTCTCCCATCTGTCCAGGAAATAGGGAAGTTAACCCAGGTTTAGGCATGGCAAATAGCGGCAGATTCCCCTGTGCTT
>JBIPMW010000333.1:0-3399 GCA_044376455.1 Crocinitomicaceae bacterium
GGGTCAATTACAAATGACCGCTGTGAATTCAACGCAACCGCCACTCCTGTCGCTAAATATGGTAGGCTTCCAGCTCTAGGAAATAGGCAGCCGGATAAGGCTACTTACCAAATTTAATAAGGAGGGAAATGTCTACTGACAATACTGCCAAAGAACGATTGGCTATTTGCAGAGAATGCCCAAGACTGTTCAAACCAACCATGACATGCAAAGAGTGTGGTTGCTTCATGCAAGTTAAGACAAGGATTCCATCGCAATCCTGCCCATTAGGAAAGTGGTAATCATGTCATACAAGATAATCTCATCAGCACTTGGACCACTAGTTGAATATCCAACAGAAGATGGTGGCGTAGCGCAATGCTCTCTCAACGACATCCCAACCCTGTTCTCCTTGATGGTTGAATTTCCACAGTTGATGGATGAACTTATGAAGAGCATCATCGACAACATTAAAGAGTCAACTGACGAAATGATCGAGGCGTTTGAAAGCCGGTATCAGTTCTATCCTCACAAGCTTCATGCCTATCTGACTGCAATACAGTCGTTTGATTACTTCTCTTTGTTGCTGCTTCCAAAGTTCAACGAACAAATTGGAAGAGACGAAGAGCAAATCTCAATGGACCAACAAGGTTCTATTTCTGGTGGAGTTGGAAAACTTACCCTGTACTAGAGGGAAAAATGAAATCAGTAAATGTTTACTGGGCTCCGTTTACGGATGTCCAAGGGTTTAACGCATCTCATACATACCTTCCGTTAAGGTCGGTGTTTGAGGAAACGTTTCCATCTAGGAACACAGACAACACAACCCCGTCATTCTTTCAATGTCCGGCAACTTCAAGCCTGATGAAGAATACGTTTGTTATGAGGTCTCCGGTTGAGCAGAAGATAAAGGTCTCTGAATCAAAAGCTGATGTTTCTGTACCAAAGAACAGGGAGAAGTCAACTCACATTAAGGCTGAGATATTTCATCAGCCAACTATCGTTAACCAAAAGCTTGTATACCTGAACCATCCATTCATTATGTTTAGTGAAGAGGACCTGATGGCCACTCTTACTGCGCCATTCTTCGAGAAGTCAAACCTGTCCAACTACGGCATGGTTGTTCCTGGCCAATTCAATATAGGCAAATGGTTTAGGCCGTTGAACTCAGAAGTCAATCTATGGGATGGGCTGTCTGAGATACACCTATCTGTTGGTGACGCACTCTGCTACGTGCAGATGCAGACAGAAAGACCAATCAACCTGAGAAGGTTTCAGATAAACAAAAGACTTACTGATATTGCCCTTGGTCTGGTGCACAACAAGCCTCTATCAAAGCTTGCAAGAATGTCAGAAAACTATAGAGTGTTTGAGGAATCAAAACTAAAGAAGCTAATACTCAGCGAGATAACGGAGAATCTTTTAGATGACTGAAATGAACATAGTCTTTGAAGCAAGCGATGAGTTTGTTGCAGAAAATGTACCTATGCCAAGACCTGCAAGTTTGTGTCTGCCTGACTGGTACAAGCAAATGCCAATCCAAGAGAACGGAGTAAAGTCTTTCTCCTCTACTGGAAGAATGAACACGACTGTAAAGTCATGCATGCCTGTGCTTGATGCAATGACAGCTGGGTATATACAGGAAACTTGGTGCGATGTTCATGTGTCCATCGTCAACGGACAGGTTGAATACGTATCTTCAGCCAAGCCATCGCCTCTTGTGGCAAGATCGGCCAGAGGCACGCTTGCAAAAAGAGAGAATAGGTACCACAAGTTTGAGTTGGTATGGCAAAACCCATATCAAATACACACACCAAAAGGAACATCTTGTTTAGTAACCCACCCTGTCAATAGGCTTGATCTTCCGTTCCGCGTCTCAGAAGGAATAATGGATACGGATGCAGGAATGTTTATTCCATTTGGAAAGGTTCCATTCTTTCTTGACGGTGACTTCGAGGGTCTTATACCAGCAGGAACTCCAATGTTCCAGATCATTCCGTTCAAGAGAGATTCATGGCAATCGTCAATGCTTCTTAGAAGCGAAGCTGAAAGAAACAAGGAACACAGGAAGATAACCAAGTATCTTTCCGGTGCTTACAGAAGGATATACAGAACACCTAAGGAGTGGAAGTAATGTTTGCTACACCGGTAGTAAAGCACAACATCGGAAGAAGCTTCACAGAAGCTGAGCTATCAAAGATCAACGAGATCTTGAAAGAGTTGCGTCCTAATACAAACAACCTAACGACGATGGACGACATGGTTCTTGAGCATAAAGAGATGTCGGACATAAAGAAGTTCTGCACAGACAAGATGACCTTGTTTGCCGAGGAGACGTTGAACATAGTTGAGACAAGGTTCAGAATAACTCAGAGCTGGCTGAACATAAGCAAGAAGGGTCAGTCACATCCAAGGCACACGCACCCCAACTCGATCTTTAGTGGCGTGTTCTATCTGAACGTATCCCCAGGTGATCAGCTTGTGTTCCACAGGCACAGAGATCCTGGCTCGTTTGCATTCCCCAAGTCTGCAGAGAATGACTTCACACGACTTCAACAAGAAGTAATGGTTGAGAACGGTGACTTGCTTTTATTCCCGTCGTGGATGGAGCACTCGGTTCCACTCACCAGTTCCGACAAACGCATAAGCCTGGCCTTTAACTCCTTCCCCATTGGATCCTTTGGATTACGACATGGCCTTGCCTACTACAATGAATTAGGAAATGTTTAAACATGCACGCTGGATAATCTTCATACCTATAGCTGTAGCAATCTTTGCTAAGCCAGCTAAAGCCGACGTCTTGGGTGACTGGACTGCATCACAGTCCTGCGCTAGCGCCTCGATAGAAATGATTGACGACAGCATTATTTTGCATGGGCCAGATGGTGGATGTCCGGGTGCTAACTGGATAAAGATCGAGACAACAGTACCCGAGGGTGTTAACACGGTTGACTTTACCTGGGAGTACCAGACCAATGATGGATGGGTCTATGATCCACCACAGTACGGTGTCAACGGGGTATACACATTGCTCACTCAGCAAAACAATGCTTCGGGTTCGCGCTCTGTTCCGGTAGAAGAAGGAGACATTTTTTCTTTCCGGCAGTACTCGATTGATACATGCTGCCAGCCCGGCCACCTGACTATTAGTAACCTATCTCTATGGGAATTTACAACCACATCCACGACGTCGACGACGACCACTACTACTACTGTCCCCGAAACGACTGTCCCTGCCACGGTCCTGACTACTACGACAGTTCCAGAAACCTCAACCTCGTCTACATCGACGACTACAAGTACGACGGTGGATTTACCGGATACCTCAACTAGTTCTTCTTCCTTACCCCAAACAACATCATCAGTATTAGTCCCGACCACGACAGTACCGCCAGAAACGTCAACACCTACACCGCCTCA
>JBIPMW010000310.1:0-3395 GCA_044376455.1 Crocinitomicaceae bacterium
GGTTGCCGAGGAAATCGGGGTGCGCATCGGGCTCACGGTGCAGGTGGCATTCATGGCGGCCATCATCTCGGTGCTGATCGCCATTCCGCTTGGCACCATCTCGGCGCTGTTTCGAGACACATGGGTCGACTACCTGGTGCGTATCTTCACCATTGCCGGGCTGGCCGTGCCCTCATTTTGGCTTGGCATGATCATCATACTGATGTTGCTTACGGCCTTCCAATGGTCGCCGCCCGTCACCTACACTCCCTTCGCCCAGGATCCTGTGGGCAATATGTCGCAGCTCATCTGGCCGGCGCTGGCTGTGGGCTATCGTTACGCGGCGGTGGTGGCACGCATGGTGCGCTCCTCCATCATCGAAGTGATGCGAGAGGACTACATCCGGACCGCCCGCGCCAAGGGTGTCTTTGAGCGCCTGGTGGTCGGGCGCCACGCCATGCGGAACGCGCTGCTTCCGGCGGTGACCATCATCGGTCTCGAATTTGCCTTTCTCATCGGTGGCCTCGTGGTGACCGAACAGGTGTTCAATCTGAACGGCATCGGCCGCCTTTTCGTCGAGGCCATCGCCCGCAACGACTTCATCCTTATCCAGGCACTTGTGATGCTTCTGGCCACAGTCTTCGTCACAATGAACCTTATCGTGGACCTGCTCTACGCTGTGCTTGATCCGCGCGTGCGCTACGCGTGACCCTGGGAGGAGACAGACCATGTCCGCCACCACCACCGCGACCACCGCATCTGCCGCACCGCGCCGCCAGAACGCCGTGCTGGGCTTTTGCCGTGCCCAGCCGCTGGGCGCGGCTGGCCTCGTTGTCATCCTCATCATGGGTCTGGCGGCCATCTTCGCCGAGGCAATCGCTCCGCATGAGCCAGAGGTGATTAATTTCGGCGCCATGCTCACCGCGCCCTCATTTGAGCATCCCTTCGGCACCGACGCCTTCGGGCGCGATATCCTCACGCGCATCATTTACGGCGCCCGCACGGCGCTCACTATCGGCTTCCTCTCCTCCTTCATCGGCTGCACGCTGGGAGGGCTGCTCGGCATTGCGTCCGCCTATTTCGGCGGGCGGGCAGATCTCATTATTCAGCGCTTTGTGGATGTGATGCTGTCCTTTCCCATAATCGTGCTGGCGCTGGTCGTCGTGGCGGTGTTGGGCAAGACCGAGGTGATGGGCATCGACCTGAACCTTGTCTTCGCCATTGCAATTCCGATCATCCCGCGCTCCTCGCGCGTGGTGCGCTCGGCTGCGCTCTCGGTGCGTGCCATGCCCTATATCGACGCGGCGCGAGCGGGCGGCTACTCCGCTTGGCACATCATCACGCGCCACATGGCGCCTAATGTGCTGGCGCCCTACCTGATCCTGCTCACGGCTTATATTGCGCAGGCCATCCTGTTGGAGGCGTCGCTCTCCTTCCTTGGCCTTGGCGTGTCCGAGCCCAAGCCAGCCTGGGGCCTGATGCTCGCGGGTGACAGCTCAAATTTTTACCAGGAGGCACCGTGGATGATCATCTTCCCTGGCCTCGCCATCTCGCTCGCGGTCTTTGCCTTCAACCTCTTTGGGGATTCGCTGCGCGATTGGCTTGACCCGAAATTCCGTATGTGAGCCACCCACACACAACAACCATACCAAGGGAGAACACCGCCATGCCAAACGTTACCCGACGCGCCACCCTTGCCTTGCCGGCCCTCGGCCTCATCTCGCCCGCGTTGGCCCGCGAGGACGGACCACCCCGCCGCGGCGGAATGCTGGCCTTCGCCGTGGGCGCCGAGCCGCCCACCTACGACCTGCACCAAACTGGCACCTTCGCTGTCATGCACCGCGTCGCCCCCCATTATTCCACACTGCTCACCTATGAGCCGGGGAACTACCCCAACATCGTGGGCGATGTTGCCGAAAGCTGGACCGTTTCGCCCGACCAGAAGACCTTCACCTTCAAGCTGCGGCCCGGGATCCGCTTCCACGACGGCACTTTGTTGACCTCCGAGGATGTACGCGTCAGCTACGAGAGGCTACGCGCGCCACCTCCTGGAGTGACCTCCAACCGCCTGCCGGCCTTCTCGCAGATCGACCGCATCATGGCGCCCGATCCGCTGACCGTGGTTATCACCATGAAGCAGGTGGATGCGTCCATCATGGATACGTTCGCCTCACCTTGGAACTCGATTTTCAGTGCGGCCCGCCTTGCACAGGATCCGGCCTTCCCGGTCCGCAATGTGATGGGCTCGGGTCCCTTTCGCTTCGTGGAGCATGTGGCGGGTAGCCATTGGGTAGGCGAACGCTTTGACGGCTATTTCCGTCAGGGTCAGCCCTACCTCGATGGCTTTCGCGCCATCACCATGACGCCCTCCGCCATGGTCAATGCCCTGTCGGGCCGCCAGATCCTGGCCGAATTCCGCGGCTTTACCCCTAATGAGCGTGACCGCATTGTGCGCGCGCTGGGGCAGGACGCGCAGGTGCACGAAAGCAGCTGGATGCTGCATATGCTCGTCAGCTTCAATAATGAACGCGCGCCCTTTAACGACCCGCGGGTACGACGCGCGCTCTCGCTTGCCATTGACCGTTGGGGAGGCTCGGCTTCGTTGTCGCGCATCTCGCAGTTGGGTGCCGTCGGAGGTCTCGTGCGGCCGGGCAGCGTATGGTCCGCAAGTGCTGAGGAGATGCAGCAGTGGCCCGGCTATGGTCGCGACATGGCTGCCAACCGCGCTGAGGCGCGGCGGCTCTTGCGTGAGGCCGGCCATGAGAACCTGAGCTTCACCCTGCTGAACCGCAACCACCAGCCCTATGTCACTTCGGGCATTTTCCTCATCGACCAATGGCGGCAGATCGGTGTGCGGGCCGAGCATCAGCAAGTGGAGCTGGCCGCCTGGTATGCCGCGCAGGGCAATGGCGGCTTTGACGTGATGGTGGACAGCTTCACTCAGTTCAGTGACGACCCGACGAACGTGTTGGTGAAATACGTCTCCTTCGACAAGGCGGCGGTGGCGACTGCCCGCGCCACCGACCGCGAACTTGACCGGATGTTTGATGCCCAGGCGCAGGAGACCGACCCCGCCGTGCGCCGCCGCATCCTGCGCGAGTTTGAAGCGCGCAACTTCGAACAGGCTTACGCCGTGCCACTGCTATGGTGGCAGCGCATCGTGGTGATGAACAAGCGGGTTAGGGGCTGGTCCATGGCGCCCACTCATATGATCTACCAGGACCTGCGCGACGTATGGCTGGCGCCGGAGCGCGGCTGAGTCATGGCGCGGCTGGGCCGAGGCGTCGGTTGTTCAACGGGCCTTACCGGCCATGAGATCGTTCCAGCCGCTTTCGATATGGGCGACCATGGCCTCAACCGCGCCCGCACGGTCGCCCGCCTCGATAAGCATCAGGAAGCGTTCATGCTCCTCGATA
>JBIPMW010000054.1:0-10629 GCA_044376455.1 Crocinitomicaceae bacterium
TTTCGATCAAGTGGAATTTTCCGTCCTTGATTTCAAGAACAGCAAGCTCAGTGACTACTTTTTTGACGCAACCAACCCCCGTGAGTGGCAAGGTGCATGCTTTGAGTATTTTAGATTCACCGGCTTTGTTACTGTGCATCATGGCCACAATAATGTTTTCGGCCGACGCAACGAGGTCCATTGCACCGCCCATTCCTTTGACCATTTTTCCTGGAATTTTCCAGTTGGCGATATCTCCGTTCTGAGAAACTTCCATGGCGCCAAGTACTGTAAGTTGGACATGTTGGCCTCGGATCATGGCAAAAGAAGTGGCTGAATCAAAGAAAGAGGCACCGTTTCTAACGGTTATCGTTTGTTTGCCGGCATTAATTAAATCGGGGTCTTCTTCTCCTTCAAAAGGAAAAGGCCCCATGCCGAGAATACCGTTTTCTGATTGGAATTCGACATCAATGCCTTCAGGAATATAATTGGCTACTAGCGTAGGAATACCGATACCTAAATTGACATACCAACCATCTTTGAGCTCCTGAGCAATGCGTTTTGCAATACCTGTTTTATCGAGTGCCATGCTATTAATTTTTAGTGCGAA
The DNA here is from genome assembly GCA_044376455.1 of Crocinitomicaceae bacterium. Classification (GTDB taxonomy): domain Bacteria; phylum Bacteroidota; class Bacteroidia; order Flavobacteriales_D; family Crocinitomicaceae; genus UBA952. Next base: position 590 of record JBIPMW010000054.1, read on the forward strand.
CCGTTCGTTGTTCGATGCGTTTTTCAAAGTGATCACCTTGGAAGATACGCTGGACAAATATGCCAGGTGTATGAATAAAGTTAGGATCAAGTGTACCAGCTGGCACCAACTCCTCTACTTCCGCAATAGTGATTTTACCCGCCATGGCCATCATCGGGTTGAAATTACGGGCAGTCGCTTTGAAGATGAGGTTACCTTCCGTATCACCTTTCCAAGCCTTGACAATTGCAAAATCTGCGGTAAGGGCAGCTTCTAAAATATGTGGCTTGCCATTGAAAATGCGTACTTCTTTGCCTTCGGCTACTTCGGTTCCATAGCCTGCAGGTGTAAAAAATGCTGGAATACCAGCGCCGCCTGCTCTGCAGCGTTCAGCAAGACTTCCTTGTGGGATCAGCTCTACCTCTAGTTCTCCTGATAACATTTGACGTTCAAATTCATCGTTTTCTCCGACATAAGAACTGATCATTTTTTTGACTTGTTTGGCTTGCAATAATAAACCGAGCCCGAAATCATCAACACCCGCATTATTACTAATGCAAGTAAGGTTTTTAACGCCCATTTTTACAAGTTGGGCGATAGAATTTTCTGGGATGCCACAAAGACCAAAACCACCCACCATGAGTGTCATGCCATCCTGGATGCCATCTAGAGCGGCTTCTACGTTTTTAACTACTTTATTCATGGCTAAAATTCAAAGGGGATTTCAGATTCGTCGACGGTTTCAGGTTGTGGTGCAACGGTGCAATCATACACCGAAGGATCGTAGTCAGCAGGAGGCTCAAAATCTCGGGTTGAGAGTGCGATGACAGGGTCTTTATAGACCCGCTGCATATAGTATCCATAGATTGGCAAGGCCATGCGACCACCTTGCCCCCAGGTCATGGTTTTAAAGCGTACAGCGCGGTCTTCGGCGCCTACCCAAACACCAGTAACTAGTTCCGGCGTAATCCCGACAAACCAACCATCAGAGTTATTTTGTGTGGTTCCGGTTTTCCCTGCAGTAGGTGCCGTAATACCACCCCAGCTTCGGCCGCCTCGCAAGCTGCCTCCTGTTCCAAAATTGATAACGCCTTTCATCATTTGCAACATTTCATAGGCAACTGTAGCATTGAGGGCTTGTTCGCGGTGTTCGGTTGCACTATAAATGACTTTACCATTGCGGTCCGTGATGCGTTCAATGAAAGTTGGCCGTACATAAATACCATTGTTTGGGAAAACACATTGTGCTGCCACCATCTGTAATAAGGAAAGATCCATACTACCCAAACACATGGACGGAACCACATCGTTAGGATGCAAGTTAATTTCCATCTTTTTGAGCAATTTTTCTATTTGGTAAGGCCCACCTGTTTTTTGCACTGGATTAAACGCACCCATGCGCCCCATAACGGCGACCGTTACTTTGTTAGAGGATTGCGCCAAACCGTCTCTAACACTTGGTGCTGCTGGCCCAGCCGGACAATATTGCCCGACGACTTTATTGGTATTGTGATCTACGAGGTCCAGACAATATTCGTCTGCAGAAAAGCCCGTACAAGGATTGACAACTTTCATGGAAAGCGCCGCTGCATAAACAAAAGGTTTAATGGTAGAACCAACTTGACGTTTTCCTTGGCGAACGTGGTCATAGCCAAAGTGCTTAAAGTTGACACCTCCTACCCAAGCTTTGACAAAACCTGTAGTTGGATCCATGGAAACCAAACCTGCGTGTAAGAAAGCTTTGTAGTAGCGAATGGAGTCGTTGGGGCTCATGACGGTATCGCGTTCGCCATTCCAGCTAAATACGGTCATTTCTACGGGCACATTGAATTCTTTGTTGATTTCGGATTCACTTAGTCCAAGTGCCACTAATTTCTTGTAGCGATCTGAGTTATGACGAGCAGAGGTCATTATTTCCTCGACGATTTTCGGATCGATGCTATTGGAGAATGGATAGTTTTTGAGCCCGCGGTTATTGATATCAAATTGAGGCTGTAGCTCTTCTTTGATATGTCTTTCTACGGCATATTCAGCATAGCGCTGCATGGTTGGGTTCAGTGTGGTGTAGATTCTCAAACCATCTGCATCGATGTCGTAAGGGTTGCCGTCTTCACGCAGATACTTGAAGGTACCGTCGGCTTTTTTAGAAAGCAGGATGGATTGCACTTCTGTGCGCAATTCTTTTCTGAAATAAGGTGCCATCCCTTCTTTGTGGTCCAAAGAGCGGTAACGAATGGTGATAGGCTCTTTGCTAATGCGGTCGTATTCTTCACGCGTAATTTTGGTGCGCAAGGCTTCATTTCCTTTCTCTGAATTTTTAAGCCATTGAAACAATACTTGATTGCGTCTGGAAATGGCATTCAAAGAATCTTTGGAACGCGCTTCTAGGATATCTGCTTTTGTTACCTCAGATGGGCTAACACCTTTCTTTTCGGCAATTTTGGCGCGGTAATTTCTGATTTGATAAGAATATGGATTGTAAAGAGCTGGATTCTTACAGAGCCCGATCAATGTGGCGGCCTCTGTTTTTGTTAGGTCTTTAGGTCGTTTGTCAAAATAAACTCTTGACGCATTCTCGATACCTACCGCATTGTACAAAAAGTCAAATTGGTTGAGATACATCGTGATGATTTCCTCTTTGGTAAAACGTTCTTCAAGACGTTTGGCAATGATGTTCTCACGCGCTTTTTCACTGACGCGTCGGAATTTACCAAGAATCCCACCTACATAGGGCAATTCAAGTTTTTCGCCACTCGCACGGGCCAATTCTTCTCTTTGTCGTTGTTGAAGCGTGAAAAGCAATTTTGCCAACTGCTGCGGAATTGTAGATGCCCCGCCTGAGCGACCTAAAGATGTAAAGGACCTAGCCAAAGCCCTGAAGTCTACGCCTGAATGCTTTAAAAAGCGCTCGTCTTCAGTAGAGATAAGTGCGTCAGTAACATACGGAGAAATTTCGCGATACTTAACACTCGTTCGGTTGACCTGCCAAAAACGACCAATAACGGTATCTTCTTTGACACTTTTCTTGGCTAAAATCAGTGAAGCTTGTAATTCTGGAGGGTTGTCTAGCATCGAGACGGGAGGGAGGTCGTCTTCGGACTGAAGTAAGAGTAAGCTAGCCACCAAAAAGAAAGGCAGCAAGGCGAAGGCCCAAAATATTTTGGTCATCTTTTTTTGTTCTTGATCTGTCAGGACCGTTGCATTTCTTTTCATAGTTCAAAATTAAAAACTAATTAGCGCAAAACCTCTTTGCGTTGTGCATCAAGTTTGAGTAAAATAAATAACATCACGCTAAACGACATCATGGATGAACCACCGTAGCTAAATAGGGGCAGTGGAATACCAATGACGGGCGCAAAACCAATGTTCATGCCGATATTAATGGCAAAGTGGTAAAACAGAATCATGGCCACGCAATAGGCATAAATTCTATTAAATGCAGATCGTTGTCTTTCAGCAATAATGATGATGCGAAAAAGCACAAATAAATAGAGTGCAAATAGAATGAGCACGCCTACAAAGCCCCATTCTTCTGCAAAAGGACAAAAAATAAAGTCGGTTTCACTTTCAGGGACGTGATTCGAGCGCACACTTGAAACGGATGCTTCTCGGTATCCTTTTCCGAGGAAACCTCCTGAACCTACTGCAGCCATGGCTCTGTTTCGGTTGTAGTCGTCACCGTTAGGATCTTCGCGCAAACCCAGAAAAAGTTCGATGCGGTCTTTCTGGTGAGGCCGCAACATATCAAATCCTTTGTCAACAGTAAAACTAATGGCACTTGCAATGATGAGCCCTAAGGTTAATACAACCATCATGCGCGAGCGCTCTCGGCGCGTACTGAATCGTTGCATGAGTAACCATGAAATGAGGTAGATCACGAGTAATCCGAAGATGACACCTGAAGACCCACTGAGTTCGAGTTCCAAACTAAATAAGTTGACATGGAAAACCACGGCGTCTAACAAAAGCGTGATAATGCTCAAAAGTACAAGCGCAAACAGGATAGGAATAAAGTGAGATCCTACCCAGGTTTCTTTATAGCGAACACCAGGGATGGCATTGACAAAATTCAATAAAATGGGGTCAAAAGTGAGCCCTTCTCGGTACATCACGAACAAAAATGACGTAAAAACTACAAAGGTACCGGCATCGGGCTGCAAGAGAATGAGCACCATCGGAATTAAAAGAATGCTACTTGCGGTTAAGACAGTACCGGTGGTTTGCTGCTTTACGGTTAGCCCACTGATATATTTAGCAAGGAGTAGGGAGGTAGATATCTTGGCAAACTCTGCGGGTTGCACACCAAAAGACCCCACGCCAAGCCAAGCGTGTGCGCCGTGTACCGCGGGCATAAAGAGCACAATAACAAGTAAAACCAGCGTAGAAAGATAAATAGGGATGGCAAATCGGCGATAAATATCCGCATCGATCAAAAAGACCAATAACCCGAGAAACAAAGAAAAAATTATCCAGAATAGTTGTCGTCCGTACTTTTCAGAAAAGGAGAATAAAGAAGGTGCCTCTTCATTAAATGCAACGGAGTAAACCGTAGCTAAGCCCATGATGAGCATTGCAATGATCGCCCCAAAAAGCGGCCAATCTAAATTTGCAGTTAGGCTTTCTTCTTTGCGCATCAGTTGGAAGATTTATAGGCGATTTGTGCTTCAAGAATTCGTTTTTCTTTGTCTGGGTCTGACACTTTCCCTTTCAAATACTTTTCGATAATTAACGAGGCGATAGGAGCGGCCCAAGTACCTCCCCAACCTGCATTTTCAACAAAAACAGCCACTGCAATTTTTGGTTTGTGCATGGGTGCAAAGGCAAAAAACACGGAGTGGTCTTCACCATGTGGGTTTTGAACGGTCCCGGTTTTACCACAAACTAAAATGTCATTAAGACGTGCCATTTTACCCGTACCACCAGCTTCGTTGACCACCCGACGCATTCCTTCAATGACAGGATCAAAATGCTTGTAGTTGATCATCGTCCAGTGTCTTTTTTTGAATTCAGGGAGCGGCCCCTTGCGACCAATCGAGCGCACAAAGTGAGGCGTGTAATACCAGCCCTTATTGGCAATAATGGCAACGATGTTGGCCATTTGTAGTGGCGTGAGCTTGACTTCTCCTTGACCAATAGAAATAGAGCGAATGGTAGAGAAGGCCCAAGTGTGATGCCCGTACCATTTGTCGTAAAATTTGGAATTTGGAATGAGGCCCGCGCGTTGCCCACTGACGTCGGTATCAAAAACATCACCTAAACCAAAGCTTCGGATGTATCGGTACCATTTGTTGAGTCCGTATTCGGCGTCGGCAAAGTTGTTTTTCTTGACGCCTTGCTGGATGATACGGCGAACAGCCATGTAATAATAAGGGTTGCAAGAATATTGAATGGCTTCAGCAATATTGCGAGCAGAGGGGTGATTGTGACAACCTACTAAACTTTTATCACAAGGGAAACCCGTATTGGCCGTAATGACCCCTTCTTGCATAGCAATTAAACTTTGCACCAGTTTGAAAATCGAACCAGGAGGATATTCGGCTTGTAGGGGTCTTGGGAAGAGTGGCAAGTTAGGATCGGTGGCTAGTTTTGGGTAATTGCTACTGATATTGCGTTTTCCGACCAATAAGTTTGGATCGTAGCTTGGTGCGGACACCATACTCAAAATTTCTCCGGTTGAAGGTTCAATGGCCACAATACAACCCTTTTTCTTTTGCATGAGTTGCTCGCCGTAGGCCTGAAGCACGACATCCATACCCATCTTGAGTGGTTCAGCTTGTCTGGCAGTGGTATCGTATTTACCGTCTGCATAAGATTCAATGGCATTGTTGAGCGCAGATGTTACGATATATTTGATGCCTTTTACCCCGCGCAGTTCGGTTTCATAAAAGCGCTCAATGCCCGCCCGACCAATATTATTGCCGGGTTTGTAGAAATGGTCTTCATCAATTTCCTCACGGGTAACCTCAGATAAATAGCCCAAGATATTTGCTGCACTTTTGAATGGATAGTTTCTAGCACTTGTTGCTTCTTCATGAAACCCCTTAAAATTGGCCAAATGGGGGGCAATTTTCGACATTTCCTCGAGCGTCAATTCTTTGAGAAAAGGATAGGCTCTGATTTTCTGATAGTTAGAGGTTCGTTTGCCGGTAATTTTGTTGTAGTAGGTGCCTTCACCCTTTACAATATCTTTAAAGCGTTGACGCACTTCTTGGGTTGTCCAACCGATGAGTTTTGCAAAAGCCGCTGTATCCAGGTTTTGAATACTGTCTTCGACCATCATGAGGTTATAGTAAGTCTGGTTGGTGACAATTTTTTTGCCGTTTCGGTCAAAAATGACACCACGTGGCGGAAAGATTTCCTTGCGTTTTTCGGCAATTTCTTGCGCGCGGAGTGTCCAGGTTTCATCAAGGACCTGCATGTAAAAGAGCCGAAAAAGGTAGATCCCAATAACGAGTACGATAAAACTTAAGATGACGTTGCGTCTGGCGTCTAGGTTCATTTCTTTTGATTGCGGTTCAATAGAAAACTCTGAACGAGCAGAGCAAGTAAGAATGAGAGCCCACCACTCAGTATGGTCTTTTGTAAAATAAAGAAGAAGCGACTGAACTCAAAAATTTCAATCAGGAAGTACCAAAAAGTATGTAAGCCAATAAGGATTCCGAAAACGGTTGAAAACCAGCGTGTCCCCATGTCATGAGCTGTTGGTTCTTTGAGTGGGTCATAACCCTCGCGAGGCCCATAAAATTTGAAAACAACAGGTCTGAGATAAGCCATGAGCACCAGGGCAGAAGTGTTGAGCCCGTAGGTGTTGGAAAAAATATCAATAATGAGCCCCATTATAAATGCCAAGCCCATGATGGGAATGACACCTAATTCAAACGGCAAGAGCATGATGAAGAGCGGTTGAATCATGAGGTGTATGCCAAAACCAATATTCAACTGATTGAATATCAAGGCTTGCAAGAATGTCAATACAAAGAAGCGAAGGATATGTTTGGTGACTACATTCATGTTATTCTTCGTCTGCTGGTATTTGTGCCTCTAACGCTTGTTGTTCGTCGAGGTGCATATTTTTGATGATGTAAACGCGCTGTAAACTGCGGTAATCGGCAGAAAACAAAATTTCAACCTTCCAAAGCGCCTGACCTTCAATAGGTTCAGTATAACTAACCTTCCCAACTGGTAATCCTTTCGGGAAAATACCAGAACCACCTCGGGTAACAACCTTAGACCATTTTTTGATGCGAAGGTCGTTGTTGATACCGGTAATCATGCCGTATCGCGGATTGCGACCGTCCCATTTGAGCAAGCCAGGTAGGTCTGATTTTTTCATCTGTATGCTCACGTCGATATTGATATCTTTGGTAAGCACGGTTTTTACCAAGCTGTAATGATCTGAGCAATAATGAATGACGCCAACTACCCCTTCGTGACAAAAGACGCCCATGCCTTTTTTGATGCCTTGAGCCTTTCCAACATTAATCGTAAAATAGTTGTTTCGACGCGTAACACTAGAATTGATGACTTCAGCTGGAATGTAGGTGTACTGCTGTTCAAATAAGGTATCGTTAACTTTATACTTTGCCCTTGAGATTTGGTACATGAATTGGGGCTGTCTTTTGCGCCAATAAATGTTTTCCCATTGCAGTTGCGTATTGTTCTTGCTGAGGTTGAAATGCTTGGTGAGGTCGTGCTCCCACTCGAGTACTTGAATGGAGATATCGTTGGTAGTGGTAAGGTATTGATTGCGCGGAAAATTGAGGTAAGTTACATACCATGAAATCGCGAGTACCTGCAGCAGGGCAAAGACTAAAAATATCCTAAAACGTTGCAGAAAAGCGATCAAATTGCGCATAAGAACAAAGATAGTAAATTTGGTGTATGCTAGTGCTCAAAGAAACCTGTGAATTATGTGCAAAATTTTTAACGAAGGATGCGACCGATGCATACATTTGTTCATATGAATGCACCTATTGTGAAACTTGTGCATCCGAACAATTAAAATTTGTTTGTCCAAATTGTACAGGAGACCTCCAGAAGCGTCCGTCAAGGAAGAAAAATAAGCTTGTTTTTCCGCATCAAAATAGGGTATTTTCTACCGATCGTTTGGACTTGATCTCGTTTGATCAAAATACTTACAATGAAATTTTTGCAACGGCTTCCAAGAAAGAAATCATGCAAATTTTTGGCCATAGAAATGAAGAGGAATACGAGTTGGAATGCAGCCGCTACAAAGGAGGTTTCTCGACCTACAATTTGACGATTCAAATTTTCCAACTCATCGAAAAATCTTCAGCTCAAGTCATTGGTTGGGCGGGCTATCATTCTTGGGCGCAACAACACCATCGCGCAGAGCTTTTTTACAGTTTAAAAGCTGATGAGCACAAACGCAAGGGCTATATGTCTGAGGCGCTCGTGCCGATTCTTGAATACGGTAAAAACGAGATGCAACTCCATAGAATTGAAGCTTTTGTGGCAACAGATAATATTGCGTCAAACCGCCTCATGGAAATATTTGGTTTTCGCAAAGAAGCTACCATTAAGCACCGCTATCAATTTGGCGATGACGTAGACACAGACCACATGTACAGCCTATTTCCGAATCCTGATTTTCAGTAAAATTAGCTCAAAACAACCTTTCAAATGAAAAAAATAACAGTCACATTCGTATATATTTTTGTTTTTGGGAGCGCTATTTTTTCTCAAAATCTTGATATTGACCTACTGCGAAAAATCAACTTAGAGCGCAATCAGGCGCTGGACCCCACTTTCAAATTCATCACCAATTCGGTAACACCAATTGGCCTTGGGGCGCCATTAATTATAACATCAATTGGATTCATTCAAAAAGACCAAACGCTCAAAAACAAGGGGTATTATATCGGCGCTACCCTCCTGAGCTCTGCGGTTATCACCACCACATTGAAATTTACCATTGACCGAGAACGCCCGTTTGTTACTTATCCAGATATTCAAAAACTAACCGGAGCAGGAAGTCCATCCTTTCCCTCAGGTCACACTTCTGAGGCTTTTGCAGTGGCAACTTCCTTAAGCATGGCCTTTCCTGAGTGGTACGTCATTGCACCCTCTTTTTTATGGGCAGGTGCTGCTGGTTATTCAAGAATGCACCTAGGTGTACATTACCCAAGCGATTTATTGGTGGGCGCGTTAGTAGGCGCAGGTTCTGCTTGGCTTTGTAAAGCGTTGAATGAGCGCTTGCAAAACAAAAAAGCCAACCCTAAGGCTGGCTTTTAAATGCTTTGGCGGAGAGAGAGGGATTCGAACCCTCGATAAGCTTTAGACCTATACACACTTTCCAGGCGTGCTCCTTCAACCACTCGGACACCTCTCCGGGTTTTTTGTGGAGTGCAAAGATACAAAGCTTTTTTGATTCTAGGAAACGGGCTTCATTCTGACCAGGATTATCAGTGAGGAGAGGATGGTCAAAATACCAATGGCAAAAATCGCTGTATTTACAGACCAAAAATCGGCAAGGATGCCGGTGAGTAAGGCACCAAAAGCATAGCCGAGGTCGCGCCAGAGCCTGTAAATGCCAATGCTTTGAGCGCGTTGACTAGGGTGGGTATTTTCGGCAATGGCAGCAAGGAAAGTAGGGTAAACTATAGCAGTGCCGAGGCCTAACAAAACACTTAAACTTGCAAATGCAAAGAAGGTTTGCGCCCAAATAAAACCAAGGATGGCAAATCCTTGTAGGCACATGCCCCAAAATAAGAGGATTTTCTTCGGGAATTTGTCGGCTAGTTTTCCAGTGAATAATTGGCTGATTCCCCAAACCATCGGGTAAATCGCAATGATTTGTGCGAGTTGAGCCGCGCTAAATCCTTTGCTTAAAAGTAAAATTGGGAACAAGCCCCAAATCATGCCATCGTTGAGGTTATTGACCAAACCACCTTGGCTGATACTTCCTAGGTTTGGATGTCGCCAAGAAGTATCTTTGAATAGATTTGATAACAACGGGGTATCGCTATTTTCACCTTCTAACTGCACAAACCCTCGGGTATCTTTGATTAAAAAAACACTTGTCAGTAGCCCTAAAATCG
>JBIPMW010000205.1:0-3386 GCA_044376455.1 Crocinitomicaceae bacterium
AAGACGAGGCAGCACGCTTGGCCTGGAACGCGCCAGGGGTCAATGAAGTAGACAACGAACTGGCTGTCATTTATGATTTTTGAAGGAGAATCATAATTTGAAGAAGGAGCAGCGCGGGCAACCGCGCTGCTTTTTTTTTGTACTGCGTAAAAAACTTACGGTCTGCTGGCTTACCTTCGTAAAAATTCTCGTTATGATCTTTTACCTCGTCATTGCCCTGGCTGTACTCAACCTCCTTTTGTTGTTGCTAATTTTTTCAAAGCTCAACGCCCAGCAAAACAACAACACCGAGCAGCTCATCAAAGAAATGCTCAGTGCGCAATTCAAAGAAAATCGCCAAGAATTATCGGAGTCTTTGCGTCAAAACCGCGACGAACTCACGCAGGGCCTCGATCGCCTTACGCTCAAACTCGAAGAAAAACTCACTACCATCACCGAAGGGCTGAACAAAAACGCCAAAGACAACCGCGACGAACTCTCTAACTCGCTCAAAAATTTCTCTGAAACGATGTCCATGAAGCAATCTGAGCTCATGAAGTCCACGGAAGAAAAGCTCGAAAAGATGCGCGAAACCGTAGACGAAAAGCTCCACAAAACACTCGAGGAACGTTTGGGGCAATCTTTCAAATTGGTTTCTGATAGGCTAGAAGCCGTTCAAAAAGGCTTGGGCGAAATGCAGAACTTGGCCAACGGCGTTGGAGACCTCAAAAAAGTGCTTTCAAACGTCAAAACACGTGGGGTGCTTGGTGAAATCCAGTTGGGCAATATCTTGGAGCAAATCATGGCTCCCGAGCAATACGAGGCCAATGTCAAAACCAAAAAAGGATCCAACGACCACGTCGAATTTGCCATCAAACTCCCGGGCAAAGATGACCTCGGACAAGAAGTCTATTTGCCCATTGACGCCAAGTTTCCGCAAGAAGATTACGTCCGTTTGCAAACGGCCTATGACCAAGGTGACCTCGCTGGCATCGACACTGCTAACAAAGCACTTTCCAACAGCATCAAGAAATTCGCCAAAGACATCCGCGACAAATACATCGATCCGCCACACACCACCGATTTCGGTATCATGTTCTTGCCTATCGAGGGCTTGTTTGCCGAAGTAGTGCGCCAGCCCGAGCTCGTGGCTATTTTACAACGTGAATATAAAATCATCGTTACGGGCCCAACCACCTTGGCTGCCATGCTCAATAGCCTGCAAATGGGCTTCAAAACCCTCGCTATACAGGAACGTTCGAGCGAGGTTTGGCAAATATTAGGTGCCGTTAAAACCGAATTCACGAAGTTTGGCGGTGTATTGGAAAAAGCACGCAAGAAAATCTCAGAGGCCGACACCGAACTCGAAAAGTTGGTCACTACCCGCACCAATCAGTTGATGTCCAAACTCAAGAAAGTTGAAGAATTACCCGCCTCACAAAGCAGTCAGCTCCTTGATGGCCCGCTAGAGACCTTTGATGACATTGACGATACGGAGGAGTAGGTAACTACGCCTCTACCGCTGCTTTCTTTGACTGGCGGTACAAAAAGCTTTCGTAAATGAAACGCTTGGCAAAGCGCACCTGCTTGTCGGCGTTGATCAGCTTTTTATAGACATTGGCATTGACGCCAAAATACTCGTAGCTAGCGCCATTAGTAAAGGTAATTTCGAGTAGCAAACCTTTGTGACGGAAGTCGGCGATGCCGCATTCGTTGATGGTTTGCTGGTATTCTTCGAGCTGTGCAGCTTTGGTTTCAGGCGCAATACTCACTAAAAAATGATAGCCGTCTACAACTTGGCGCCCCATTTCAGCAGCTTCTTCTTTGAGCGGATCGCCGTCTTGAAACTTGTCTGGGTGCCACTGCTTCACGAGGGCTCGGTAGGTTTGCTTCAGCGCTGCCAATTCAATTTGATTGTCAATCTGGAATAATTTCTTGTAGGCGTTGATGCGTTTCATGGGCTTAATTAGGGCTGCGAAGGTACGGCAATTGTATCAAGCGCTTGCATGGCTTTTTGAACTTTTTGCAAATGGGCTTGGTTTTTCTGCTCCAGCTCAGCAACCGGAACAAACGGTTTGGACGTAATCGGGAAGTCTTTGTGCATTTCGCCGCTGTAATAAAACTCATAGCAGAGCCCACCAAACGTATATTCTTTGTTCCCCACCGTAAAAGAAGAACCCCCCACTTCCGGATTCTTTTTTGGTTTGCTTTTATGAAAGCCCAGGTTAAAGAGCGTTCCTACAATTTCTGGCCTGTATGAGAGGTCTTGACCCGCTCGCTGCCAATGGGCTTGGTATTGCCTGATCAAAAACGCGGTGTACAAATAAGAATAAAAATGATCGCCACCCATGATGAGGCGTTGAATGGTTTTGTGCTGATGCGCCTTGATGCTATCGACCACCAAACCAGGGGCCGCATCGGTGGTGTTTAGACACTTATAAAAGTAATCGCCAGGATAAAACGGGCTGTTTGTATTGATGAGGTTTTGCTCAATCTGTAATGCTGTGTGCTCCAAAATACTCGTGACGCCATAGCCGCGGTTTTTAGGCAAAATGACCCGACTAAACGGATACACATATTGCTTGAAGCGCTCTCGGTTGGCATTGAACATACGCACTTGCTCGCCAACCAGGCACATCACAATCATCCTAGATTCAACCCCCGTGATTCTCGAAGCCGAGTCAATGGCGGCTTTGTCTTTCTTTACCGCGTCGCAAAAAGTTTTCCAAACGGCATAATTCGAAAACTCAAACAAAGACTTCGGGTTGTTTTTGGCCTTGATTTTTCTCAGCTCTTTCTGAAACATTTTATTCTCTTTGAGCAACAGGGCTGCTGCGTCAAACATGCGCTTGGCCACGCTGAGGTCTTTGGTCAGAAAATAAGCATTATTTATTTTAGCGGCATCGACCGGATTATACTTCGCCAGCAAACCAACCTTTTGCAAAAGCAAACTTTCTTCGCGGTCGAGCTTGGCTTTTTTGGTCTTGAGGTCAGTACCATACTGCTCAGCCATGGAACTGAAATAACGGTTATTGATATCTACGGTCCCTTTTTCGTTGGTCCACTTGAATTTAACCGCCAAGGCAGTCAACATCAAAAACAAAGCAAAGGCAGAGAGGAGGTGAAGTGCAGTGAAATAAGTAATGCGTAAAAACCTATATTTTTTCTTCTTTTTTTCTTGAATTTCTTCCATGTTGTACCAAACGACAATTGTCCGCGTGTAGTGTACTCAAAAATCAAGATTTGGTTACGGTGGGGGGTATGTGTAATAAAAAAGAACAAAATAAAGTTTTAAAAACAAACAATCCCACACCCCCACTTGTTTCGTACCCAATGAAAAGAACTTCAATAAACGAGGTTCGGGAGTTTTCGGACCTCAATGACCTCAAGTTGATTGTCAAGGATAA
>JBIPMW010000366.1:0-3386 GCA_044376455.1 Crocinitomicaceae bacterium
CCCATAAGTTTTGACCAATAATTGCCTGTCCTAAGAGTAAAGCGTGTTCAAAATGATGATAGAATTGTAATCCTAAAGCCAAATCCCACCAAAGACGAGCTTTTCCATGAAAAGAAGGACGAAAAATGGCTAACCCTAATAACATAAAAAGAGCGTGTCCATAGTGTAGCCATTCCGAGCGCATTAACCAAGGTTTCCAGAGTCCTAATAACCCTAAACATTCTGGTCTCGGCCATCCTAAACCCCACAATTGATAAGCTTGAATAATATGTTCTGAGATGTGGGCAATAGTCACTATCATAAAGATTTGCATCCCCAATTTATGCCAGCGTCCATTCATCGCATAAACGAAAGAACGGATGATATTTGAAATCAGTTGAATAGGGTTTCTTTGGTTGGGAATTTGTCGAACTGTAGTCATGATTTGGTTCTCCTGTGGTTTAAAAAAGGGTAAAACTGGATAAGTTTTATCAGAAAACCTTTGCTGGTTCTGTCTGAAGTAAGTTCGATTTTTCTGGAACTGTTTGGACAAATATTGCCAAGATGAAAGCTGTCTTGATTTCTCGGAAAGAAACAGGTAAAGTGATGATTAAATCCTTTCCTGAAGATAACCACAAAATAGGGGATAAAGGGGTTAATTGTTGAGAGAAAGACGATAAAGTTAACGGGATATCGAGACTCAAACCCGCTTTCTTAATACTTTCTTTAGCAGACCAAATGCGAGTCGCTGCCATATTAAAATCCTCATGATTCTCTTGACTAATTACCTCCGCTAAATTAAAGGAATTTTCCCCCAATAAATCGCGCCACATCTGCACATCACGGGGGATAATCGGTTCCAGATCGCATCCTGACGCACCCTTAAGCACAAGGGTTAAATCTTCGGCATGAGACACCGAAACCGTCTCGTTATCGCTTAATTCGGGCTTGCCATCCCCCCGACGCTGAATTACACTAGGGGATGAGGTTAACATCCCTAAACTGCGATCGCTTCTGACTCGTCTTTCTACCGTTGCATCCCGATCGAGAATTAAAGTTAAATCGACATTAGGCATCATCTCCTTGATCTTTCGTTCTAAATAACAGGGTAAAAGGGCTGGAATCCAGGGATCTTGAGGATTTCTGTGTTTAATCACCTTTAATTCCAATCCTTGCCACACTTCTAAGAGATTGCCATCGTTATTGAATACCTCAAGATCATAGACAAAGGTATCTCCTTGATGCAGTCTTTCTTTGGCTGAAACAAACTGATTTTCGCCTAAATTGACAGAATATACCGTTAAGCGTTCTATGCCAGTGGGTAAAATAGTGGCATGGGGAACACAAGCTTGTAAAGCATGGATAACGGCATCTCTTGCCCCTGCATCGCCTAAAATCAGGGATTGAGGTAAATAACGACTAAACCAAGCAGTTTTTTGCTCAATGTTAATTTCTGCAATACATTCGGTTGCTTTGAGATGAGAATAACCCTTAATTCGTTGAAATCTTGCTTTATGGAACAATAAATGACCATATAAGTCCTTATCTGGGTTAATTTGAGGGTTATTTTTTCCTTCTTTAAGGGGGACAGGGGGAATCAATGGACGACAGTCTGGCACCCCCACAGAAGAATGGCTGATGATGGCTTCAAAATGATCGATACTAAACCCTGTATTGGCACAGCGAATAACGGCCTTAACCTTTCCAGAATCGGTGATTAAGGTAGCAATTTGTATCTTTAAGGGTTGATCGGCAGAAACCACGATCGGACGGTTAAATTTAACCGATTCAAACCTTAATCCTCCAGTTTCCCCCTTGTTAAGGGGGACGGAAGGGGGATCTTGGTTTTCCCCCTTGTTAAGGGTTTGATCCTCCTTCCTTGCTAAGGTGGGGAGTAATGCAGTGGCCACCTGCGCGATCGCTTCTAACCCCAGGACACCGGGGAAAATGTATTCTCCTTGATAAACATGATCTTGTAAATAAGGATCATTGTCTAAGGATAATTCTGCTTCAGTAATCAGTTCAATTCCCGTGTAATGAACTTTCTTTGTCTCTAAAAAGCGTAAAAAAGATAATTCTTGCGGTTTTAAGCTTAAAGTCGGCGGTTCACCAAAACGCCCGGCGATGATGACAGAGGCAGTGGTTAGGGATTGATTTAAAAGTAAATGTAAGTATTTAATGCCAATATCGGGAGAAATAGGGGTAATACCTTCATTTCTTAGCTTTTCAACTGTTCCTAAACGTTCTCCCATGCCAATACCGGACCAAACCGACCATTCTAGGTTTAAACAGCGACAATTAGGGTATTTTCGACTAAATTCCCCTACAATATTCCCTAACCATTCATTGGCTAACCCATAGTCTGCTTCTCCTTTCAATCCAGTCTCGGCAATAATTGAACCGAAGGTGATTAAATAGTTGAGAGAATCGGGGTTAATTTCCGTTAAGATATGTTGCAAACCCTTGACTTTTGGAGCTAAAGTTGCTATGAAATCTTCTGGTTCGAGATGTTGAATTAATTTCGGTGTATTAACCCCTGCACCGTGTAAAATTCCCGTAATTTCTCCTAAATTTTTCTTAATTTCGGCGATAGTTTGCTGAACTGACTCAGCATCACTGACATCACAAGAATAATAATGGACTTGGATGTTTGCAGACTTCATTCTTGCTAAATTTTCGGCTAATTCTCGGTTATCTTCAGGTTGAGAACGTCCTAAAATCGCTAAGGTGGCTTTATTTTCTTTAGCTAAGGATAAGGCACATTCTGAGGCAATACCTCTCCCTCCTCCCGTCACCAAAAGAAGCTCCTTGATTTTGCTTTTATTTGACCTTTTTAGGGCTTTTTTCTGCTTAGGGTTATCGGTATCTTTTTCTAACCCTAACAAGTTTAATTGACGAACAAACCGTTTTCCGTTTTCATCATAATAAACTTCTGTATAGCTATCGGTTGCAGTGATTTCTGAGAGAATGATATTAACTGCATTGGGATGATGAAAAGGAATATCAATCACACAGGTGGGAATTTGACGATTTTCTAGATAAAAAGTTCTCGCAAAGGACGCATATCCTCCTCCTTGTTGAATCAAAATCAAGGGTTTTTTCTCTTTTATAGATAATTTTGCTCCTTTTAAAAGCAAACCAATTTCTGATTCATCAGGATAGGGTTTTAAACAAATAATGATCCCTTTTTCCTGCTCATGCTTTAAGGTGGGTTGTAAAACAGATAAGTTAGGTAATAAAGGATGATCAGCATGGGCGATAATATGCCAATTTCCCGCTTTTTCTCGATTTATTTGCTTTTTATCTGATTTAATTAACGGTTTTTCGATTAATTCAACCGTAAACGCACGCAGCCAATTATCAACACCCATCGGGATTGATTCTTGAGGAATTTGGGAATTATTTTT
>JBIPMW010000288.1:0-3380 GCA_044376455.1 Crocinitomicaceae bacterium
GTATCCCCCGACTTCTACGCTTGGGTATTCCCCAAATACGATCACGTCGCCGTCGGTACTGGCACAATGAAGGTCAATAAAGCCATGATTAAAGACCTACAAGCTGGTATTCGCGCTCGCGCGGCCCGTCGTCTGGAAGGTGGCGAAATCATCCGCGTGGAAGCTCACCCCATCCCCGAACATCCCCGTCCTCGTCGTGTAGTTGGTCGCGTGGCACTGGTGGGAGATGCTGCGGGAACAGTTACTAAGTCTTCGGGAGAAGGCATCTATTTCGCCGCTAAATCGGCGCGGATGTGTGCGGAAACCATTGTCGAAGTCACTAACGGCGGCCAACGTATTCCCACAGAGGACGAGTTAAAACTCTACCTCAAGCGTTGGGATAAGAAATACGGTATGACCTATCTGGTATTAGATATCCTGCAACGGGTTTTCTACCGTACCGATGCCACCCGGGAAGCTTTTGTGGAAATGTGTTCCGATAAGGATGTACAGAAGATGACTTTTGACAGTTATCTCTATAAAACCGTTGTTCCCGCTAATCCTCTCGTACAGATGAAGATTACTGCTAAAACTATCGGTTCTCTCCTGCGCGGTAACGCTTTGGCCCCTTAAAATCCATTGATAACCAGAAAACCCAATCTCCGGCGGTGGTTGGGTTTTCTTTTGGGTTGTTTCATCTCCTGTCTTGCTTAACAATTGAGATAGCAAATTCTCCTCAAATATGCCTGAATCGTGGGTAAGCAGCCCATATAAAGTTCATTTTGTCAAGGATTGTTAAGATGCGCTTACCCCTCGATGGGAGTCATGGTTTTCCTATTCCTAGGTCTTTCTTAATTGTAGGGAGAACTTGAGAATCAGAAATTGGAAACCCGTGATAAAGTGGATAGCCATCAGAATCATAACTGTTATTGGGATGAAATACATAAAACTTGTTTTTTTCTTTTTGATATCCATAGCGTTTTTTTTTATAATCTATGGAATGATTTAAGACTTCTTGAGCTTCTTCGATTGTTAAATCCATTGGAGTTCCTTTAACACTAGGTGCGGTTCCTTTCAATGATGAATCATGTTTAGGAGTTCCAGTGTAACGAGGACATAATTTTCTAGATTGAGTAATCTGGGTTAAATTTCTGATGGTAACATTTTCAGAGGATTGGTTTTTTTCTCGAAATGTTACCTCAACGGTTTCATCAACAAAATCGTCCGATTTTTGTAAACTGAGTAAACTACCTTTAAGTTTCACCGCTCCAGTTAAAGAACTCGATGTAATATTTTTGTTGTTAAAATAGCATTCGCAAGATTCAAGCAATACTTGGTTATCGATAAATGGTCCCTTGGTTAAAATTCGTATCAACAATTTAGCCAGCACTTGCTCTTGTGGATGAGGAGACTTTATTTTTTGGCAAATCCATTGATGAATAGTAAGATTAGATAATATTTTTTGTTGAGATAAACTACTATGAGTCTGGATAGGATAATTGTTCTGTATAGGTTTTACTTCTTGGATGATATCATATAAGTTTTTGAGCAGTTCGTAAGCCTCATTGTCGTTTTTAGCTTGCCCAGTAAAAGAAAGTTCATTAATCAAAAACTTCATTTTAAAGCAACTCCATTAAATCTTTTTCCACTTGATCAAAAAATCCATCAGGCCACTGATCAATTCCTCCGTCTTGATAAAGAATGGGTGAAATAACTTCTGATACAGCTTGTCCTTGTTTCAAATATCTTTGAAAATAATGAATTCGTACATCTTGAGCATTAATTTTCTTATTTTTTACCGCTCGACGAATACCATTTAAGACATGATCACTATGAGTTTCTACTATAATTTGTACCCCACAGCTTGCCGCTAATGCTAACAGTTCTCCTATCTTAGATTGTCCTTTTGGATGAAGATGTGCTTCAGGATTTTCTAATAAAATTAACGTATCTGTAACAGATGATAATAAAGCCACAACAATAGGTAGTATATATGTAATACCAAACCCAGTATTTGTAGGACGATAAGGATTACTCAGTCCGTAAGAGTATTGTAAACTGACTAAATCCATTTCTGGATGAGATGAGATTATGATTCTAGTTCCAGGGCTAATTTCTCCAATCCAAGCTTCCACTTGATTTTTAAAACTTGTAGAAATTGCTTGAGGATGTTCTAATTTTGAATCTCTAATTTTCTCTTCTTCGTAGATAGAAAGAAAATGTGCTGTAAATTCTCCCTTACTTCCAAGCTGTTTATGCTGTTTGACTTGAAATTCTGAAATTTCAAAATGTGGACTTGGAGACATTCTTTCTGCTCGTAGATAGTAAAATTTATCAGTAAAAAGATTGGATCGGTAAATTTCTTGAGGAATAGTATCTTGGGACAGGGGAGATAGTTGAAGAACATCAGAATTAGGATCATATTCAAAAACCCATGAACTTTTACCATGATCTGCGCTGGTAATTTCAAAAGTAATTGAATCTTCTTTTGCACCTTCAAAGAGAGCGTCTTTAGCTGTTCCAATACGAACTAAATCACCATTTAATGCTAATCCTTCCTTTGGTAATAAATCCTGCTTATAGGACTGGCGAAGTAATAATAAGGATTGTAGCAAAGTGGATTTGCCACTACTATTTAATCCTGAGAGCAAAGTTAGCGGTTTTAAGTCAAAAGATTGATTTTCAAAAATCTTAAAATTTTTTAACACTAATGATTCTAACATGATAACACCTCTTTTATTATTTCTTTAATTGTATCAAATCTATAGGGAACTTTAGTGGCTGCTTGAGAAACAGATTCGAGAAAATTACTATCATCTTCCATTTTTTTAATAAAAACTTCCTTGACGTTCTCCTTTCTCTCAATTAATGTTTCAAGTTCTTGTTCACTTAAATCACTCAGGGTAACTGACCAACTTTCAAAAAGAGCTTTATTGATAGGATATTTTCTTTTTCCATCTTCTGTGATTTTACGGATTTTACGGAAAGCATCTTCTCCAAAAATATTATTTGCCGCTTTCATGGCAAAAATAAACTTATTTTTGATTTCTTGTACTCGATTTTCATCTATTTTGTTTAGCCTTTTCATTGCTTGATCTAAAAAATCATCCCGACCTTTATCAGACGAATAGGAATTGTAGCTTATTAAAGTAAAAGCAATAAATCCTAAGATAAATTCATGATCGACCATGCGATTCTTTCTTTTTTGACTAAAACTTGTCAATTTTTGGAATTCTGGAATGTTTGCTAATTCCTTGAGAATTTTTATGGCTTTACCTGGATTTATCGCTTGACGAAATTCTTGTAAATTGAGAGGTAATCCTCCAGTATTAATTCTTCTAAAAATGTTATACTTAACTTTAGGTGGTGTACCAGGTTCAATTAAATACACAATAAACTCT
>JBIPMW010000309.1:0-3373 GCA_044376455.1 Crocinitomicaceae bacterium
ATCTGAACGCCGAGTTGAAAGCGGGGGCTGAGTGTTTTTTGGGGACGGTCGACGGGCGGCCGGCGACGTTTGCCGCCGTGATCAGCTCGCCCAATGGCGTGGGCCAGTGGCGCGAGAGCCGGCTGGTCTGCCTGCCGGATTTTCAGGGGGTCGGGTTGGGCCAAGCCATGTCGGCTGCGGTCGGGTCGATCTATCGCGGCTGTGGAGAACGGTACTACAGTCGGACGGGACACCCCGCAATGATCGCGCACCGCTACCGCTCCCCGCTCTGGCGGATCAGCCAGAAACTGACCGCAACCCCCACAACGCACGTGTTCAGCAAAGGCAGAACCTCAAATCACCGCACGTCGTTCGGGCGCCAAACCGCCAGCTTTGAATACGTGGGCCCGGCCCTGCCGCGAGAGCAGGCCGAGACGATCCGGCGGGTGGATTTGTCCGACCTGGTCCGCCAACACCCCAACCGGACCCGCGAAAAACTGCTGGACCTAGGGCAGGTCTGCGGGTCACTGTTTGACCGCTGGGCCCAAAACCAGATCGCCGCGGGCCGGCTGCGGCGACTGGGTTCCGGAAAGGGACGCGACAGGTACACCTATCGGGTGGTCGATGAATGAGCGATCCGACTCCCGCCGCAGAACAGACTCGCTGGCTGATCACTCCGCAGATGCTCTCGGTTGTGCCGCGGGTGCTGGCGCAGATCATTGCCGACGGGCAGACCCCTCCCGCCGCCCGGGTCAAAGCCGCCGTTGCTCTGGTGGAGATGAATGAGCAAAACGCGCGGCTCTCGCGGCTCACGGCCGAGTCTGTTCCCGGATCTGCCTCCCCAGGAGACGCCGCCGGAGCCCCGCCCGCCGTCCGCATCGAGCTCTCGGCCGAGGGCCTCGAAGCGCTCCGCGGAAATTTCCTTGGCCGACTGGCTGCGGCAGGCGAGTCCGGCGGGTCTGCTGGAACTGCAGCACCTGGTCGAGTCGTCGAGACCGACCAGCCCCGCCGCCGCCGGGCGGCTCGTGGTGCGAACCCTGGGTGAAGTGGCCGAGTGGTTCGGCCTCGAACTGCAGACGGTCAAACAGTGGCGGGTCGGTCCGCACGGCTGCCCGGGGGAGGAAGGTCACTACGACCTGCAGGCGATCGCCCGCTGGAGGCTGGCCCGGTCGAGCGCCCGGGGACCGAGCCAGGCGAAAGCCGACCTGGAGGAGACCGCCCTACGGCTGCAAAACGCCCGGGCCGAGTTGAAGCTCGCCCGCGAGGCGGGAGAGCTGGTCACCCGCGCGGCAGCCAAGTCCGCGATCCGGCAAATGTTCTCCCGGCTGAAGAGTCAGCTCGAACAACTGCCCGACGCTCTGGCTCCGCTGGTTCCAACCGAAGTGCGCACCGATTTCCGCCGGGACTGCGTCGAGCGGCTGCGGATCTTTCTGCAACAACTGACCAATTTCCGTTTTGAGCGCGACGTTTCGGGAGCGGAACCGGTCGCTGAAGACTCCTCACAGGAAGCCGCAGCGTGATTTCGACCGATCAGACCGACGATTTCGCCTCGTGCTGGGATGCCTTTGAGCCCAGAAAACCCCTAAATTTCAGCGATTGGGCGTCAAAATACGTCGTAACCGATACAGGAAAGCCCTATGACGCACTGTTCTATCCCCAAATCACGGCACCGGGGGGGCCGGGGGATGCGTGGGACGATCACCGGGTGCGGGTGATCGTGCTGCAGTGGGGTGTTCGACTCGGCAAAACCTTCTTCGGCTCGTGCTGTTTG
The DNA here is from genome assembly GCA_044376455.1 of Crocinitomicaceae bacterium. Taxonomy (GTDB): domain Bacteria; phylum Bacteroidota; class Bacteroidia; order Flavobacteriales_D; family Crocinitomicaceae; genus UBA952. The sequence continues at coordinate 1,751 of JBIPMW010000309.1, forward strand.
CTCAACGCGGCCCACCAAACACCCTCGCCGATGATGTTGGCGTCGTCTCGGGAGAAACTTTCGATCGACGTGACCTCCCGTTTGTACGAAATGCTGCGACGTGGTCCGCTCTCGGACCTGCTCGCGCAACCCGAGCACCTGCAGAAGCGGGATCTGGTCGAGTTTGAGGCGGCTCGCTGCTATGTCGCCTGGTCGCGCAGCCCGTCCAGCCTCGCCGACAAAAACTGCCGGGTGGGCCACGCCAACGAAATCGACAAGTGGGAACAGCAGGGGACCTCGACTGAAGGCGACCCCCTCGACCTGTTCCTCGACCGGTTCAATGACTTCCTGCCGAGCCGGAAGGTCATCCTCGAGGGGACCCCGTCGGTCAAACACCGCTCCCGGGTCGAGCGGTGGCGGCTGCTCGGCACCAATTGCCGACTGTGGGTGCCGTGCCGGCGGTGCGGGCGGTACCAGGTGCTCATTCTGGGGAACGAAAAACTTCCCCACGGGATCAAATGGTCGGCCGGGCCCGACGGCCGGACCGATCTCGACACAGCAGTGGCGACCGCTCATTACGTGTGCGAGCACTGTCACGGCCGGCTGGAGTCGGAAGACCGCCCGTGGATGCTCCGCCGCGGGGTCTGGGTTCCCGAGGGGTGCGGGGTCGACGATGCGGCGGCCCTCGCGTACGTGACGGCCGAGACCCGCCCCGAGTGGCGCGGCTGGGCCGAGGCTGCTTGGGTGACCGGCCGGCCGCTGCGGGTCGGCGAGGTCGCCAGCTACCAGTTGCCGTCGTGGTACGCGCAGGCCATTCCCGGGTGGGGCGATTTCGCCCGCCGGTTCCTGACGGTCAAGTCCCGACCCCAGTCGCTGCGCGCGTTTGTCAACCAGTGGTGTGCCGAGACGTGGGAGGCCAGCGAGCGGCGGGAGACCTGGGAGAAGCTGGGAGTCCGGCTGATCGACCCTGAGCTGACTGAGGGGAACGCCCCAGGAACCTCAGTGGTGATCACTGCCGGCATCGACAAACAGCTCAATCACTACGTCTGGGTCATCGTCGCCTGGGACCACCGCGAGCGTGGCCACGTGGTGGCGTACGGAACGTGTCAACAGGCCGACCAGCTCGATGGGCTGGTGCTGGACCGGTCAGTCCCACTAGTGGGGGGATCTCCCCAGCGCCCGCGGCTGACGCTGATGGACAGCGGCTTTCGACCCTCGATGGTCTATCGGTTCTGCCGGGGAAAAACCCGCAAACGCCGGATCTACCCCGCCAAAGGCTCAAATTCGCCGCTGGGGACCTACGTGCAAAAACGGATCCTGGGCGAAAACACGTCGAGCCCCGGGCAGAAAATCGTGTTGGTGGACACCACCTCCACGCAGGACTGGATGGAGGGGGCTCTCGCGGGGGGCGAAGCGGGAGAATCGGAAATCAGCCTGTTCCATGGGTCGCTGGGCGAGCACCAAGATTTCCTCGAACAACTGCTCAACGACGGCCCGGTGGGATCCGTCGCCAAAGACGGCAACTACCGCGAGCGATGGGAGCGGCTCGACCCGCATGTTCCAAACGACTACCGCGACGCCTGGCGGTATGCGTTTGCCGCGCTGAAGCTGTTGAACCGCGGGGCTGCCATGAGGGCTCGTCCC
>JBIPMW010000367.1:0-3368 GCA_044376455.1 Crocinitomicaceae bacterium
GAAATTCCCGATAAAAAGGCCACTAAATAAAGGGCGGGAAGTCCAACAGAAAAGGGAGAATTGGCATTTTTAGTCATCATGGGAAAATTCCAGCACAAGGTTAGTAAGCTAAACGGCTTTTACTTCGGATCACCGATATAGACTCCAAAAGGGTTATAGCTATTGGATCATGCAGGTTAAGCGCCGTTTAGCTTAAGAGGGTTTTTAAAGGGGAGTGGGACGATAAAAATGATAGTGGGACGGAAGATTTACCCCCTGTAATTTCAGACTTTGCAGACGATAAAGATAAGCAGCACCCCGCATGATGTGCATAGCTACATCCACCACTTTGCGATTTTCGGAAAATTCTAAATAAGTTCCTCGAACCCAATCATTAAATGAACCCATCGCCGGACCACACCAAATTTGATAATCCATGGTTCGTTGTGGCTGTCCACTGGTTGCCCAACGAGAAGAAAGCCCTAAATACCAGCGAAAAATTAAAGCCATTTTCCGTTTAGGATTATTATTCGCTCGTTCAATTTGTTCGGGATCTCGCTCTTGAAAATAAGCAACGGTTTCTTGCCAAACTGCCTCTAATGGTTTTTGGAAAATTTGCTTTTCTATGGTTTGACGAACCTCGGTCGGAATGGCATCAATTCCCTCATAAGTTTGATACAAATCATATAATTTTTGCGCGCGCATGGGGAATAAACTTCCCCGTTTTAAGAGTTGAACTTTCACCCCCATTTCAAACATATCAGCACAAGGGGCCATTACCACATCGGCCATTGCTGCTTGGGCAAGTAATTGTTTGGTATGTTCAGATGTTCCCGCTTCAATACAAGCATGATTCACCGAACCTGTGATAATGTAACTCGCTCCCATCATAAAGGCCGCTAAGGCTGATTCTGGAGTACTAATCCCACCAGCAGCCCCCACTCTAATAGAACGCTCATACTGATATTGCTGTTGAATCTCATTGCGTAAGGCAATAATAGAAGGGAGAAGGCAAACCAAAGAACGATTATCTGTGTGACCACCAGAGTCAGCTTCAACGGTTATATCATCGGCTAAAGGAACTTTTTCAGCTAAAGTTGCTTGTAAGGCTGTAATTTGTCCCTGTTCAACTAAAGCTTTCAGCAGTTTAGGGGGAGCAGGTTTTAAGAATTTCTGAGCAACTTCGGTCCGAGAAATTTTGGCAATGATCTTATTTTGGGTTTCAATATCGCCTTGAGAATTTAGATGTAATCCTGATGCTCGGTAACGGACAATATGGGGGGTTAAATCCAGGTAAGCAGAGGCTTCAACAGTTCTTACCCCATATTTGAGGTAAAGTTCCACTGAACCCCGTTCTAGGGCTTCCTCTGAGGGGCTATGGATTAAATTGAAGGCATATCGTCCATTGGGTAAAGCTTCTTGAATGGTGTGAATGGCTTTTTCAACCCGTTGGGGAACTAACCCGGCTGCCCCAAAACTGGCTAAAAATCCCGCTTTTCCCAGAGAAATCACCAAATCTTCGGAAGCGATACCCCCGGCCATTGCACCCGCCCCATAAGCATAGTCTAAACCATGAAAGTCACAAAAAGCGCGATCGCCTAATTGTTGGGGTGATAGGGCATTAATCATGCTACGGGGCAGTATATCAGCATTAGGTTCGTGAGAAAGTCCTATCTGGTTATTTTTGACATATACATAACAAGGCTGCTCTAAATTGGCTAATTTTTCTCGAATTCCTTCACTATCAAAGGAGATAGATGGTTTAGGGGAGCTAGTAAGAGGGTTATGGCTAGTTAACATGGGGTTTATTTCTCCATTGTTGTTGACTTTAAACTGACGGAAAAGAAAGATGGGTGTTTACTATTCACTGGTAACTGGGGTTATCCCAATTCGATGGTTAATGCACTAACCGAGTAGTCGAGATACACTGGTCTCTGTTAACTGTTCACTCTTCACTGTCTAATAGACACAGGGCGATGTCTTTAATTTCGTAAATTCTTAAGTCTTCTTTCCAAAGACTGGCATCTCCGATAATTGTGATTACATCATCTTCGACTCGAATATCGGAAATATGCACTTCTAAAGACATTAAACGATTTTCGGGTGTAATTTGTCCTCGATATTTCCAGGTGATTTGATGATTAATGGCTTGACCAAAGCGAGGATTTTTGAAAGATTTGCCTAAGTCTAATTGCAGCGCATAAGTTTGCATAGCTTGAAGAATAGACTCAACGCCTAAGGCACCAGGCATCACGGAATCTTGATAGAAATGGAAGGGAAAATACCAATCTTCGGGAGTAATTGATTGGCTGGCATAAATATATCCTTTTTGATACTTACCCCCATCTTCAATTAGGAAAACTTTTTCGATAAAATCAAGATAATTTTGAGAAAGACGATAGTGGGGTTTTTCAGGATTTACTGAATAGAAGTTTTGGTGAGTTAAGGAATCTTGTAAATTAATTTCCTGTAGGGTTAAATCGGATAAATTATTCAGTTGATACCAAGGTTTAAGACGTTTTCCACCATCAAGTCCCACTTGATTCGCTAACACGGCTGTGCTAAAGTCTCCAAAGACCATATTTCCCCGATAAAAAGGCTCACCTTCACAAGATAACTCAAACTCAAACTTTTGAATAATTGCCCCTTGAATAGCGGTGGTAGAAAGGAGACGAACTTTATCCGTAATGGTTTTATTACGGAGGTCAATTTCTTTGAGAATTGTTCCCTGTCCATCCAAATTACGAAAATGAAGATCATCTTCTGGGAATAATAAAGTTGCTCCCATATAAACCCCTAAGAAAATACAAGGTTGACCGGCAATTTCAATATAAGTACAGTAGGGCAAAGTGGGATAGGCATTATGGTTATAAAACCAAGCATTTTCTTTGACATCAAATTCGGTAATAATTTCCGATGGTTTTTGCAATTCATGACGTTTACCTTCGATGTCTAATACCCGACTGACTAACTGAAACTCCCCGTTAGGTAAACGAACCGATTGACGATTTTCATAAATGTCAAATTCTGATCCCAAACAGGCAGCCACTGATCCTTTAGCAAAGGTTTTTAATTGGTTTTCATTAAATAAAACCGATGACTGTTTTGATAATTGGGAAATATGGGGGAATGTTCCTGACTCAATGGGTGGGAAAATACTGGGAATGGTGTCTGTTTTTTCTACCAGTTGAACACCAATATTTTTAATAGTAGCAATGGTTTTTCCGCCAAAAATAACATCCACATTAGCCAGAAGATAAGGTTGAGGAGAAAGTCCAATTTCTAACACCTCCATTTGATACATTAAAGTTCCATGTTGGGGAGTCACTTGTCCCCGAAAACGGGCTGCTTGGGTTTGATTAGGAATCACCTGAAAACGAGCATCTTTC
>JBIPMW010000055.1:0-10556 GCA_044376455.1 Crocinitomicaceae bacterium
GTAAACCATTTGTTCATCATCCAAAATGGAGGAGGGTATCCATGTCCCATTTGATTGTAATATATTTTAGCTGTTAGGCCCATTCTTCTTGCTTGCTCATAAAAACGAAAACTGTGCTCAGCCATGACATTCCAGTCCTCAAACCCATGACACATAAACAAAGCAGCTTTCATGCTGTCCATTTGGGTCAGGTAGTCTCGGGAAGCCCAAAATGCATTGTAGTCTCCGGTGAGTCTATCCTGGCCCGGAACCAAGATTTTGTCCCGAACTAAAGCATCGTTGTTGGCGCGGTTTTCAGGGTCGCCGCTATGTACAAAATCGTAAAGAATATCAGTGTCTTCTCCAAGATAACCACCTGGAGAGCGCACCAAACCATTGGAGCGGTAATACAAATACCATGAACTCACTGGGGCATTCGGAATGATCGCCTCTAATCCTTTGACTCCGGTGCAAGCGGCGGCCAAGCATAAAGTACCGTTATACGATGTTCCCATCATGCTAACCTTTCCTGTGCACCAATAGGCGCTCACCGTATCCATTCCGGTACGTGTCGTGTAACCCATCGCGCGCCCGCAAAGCCAATCAATTACCGCAGCAGGTGCTAACTTTTCATTTTCACCACCAATAGTTGGAACTCCGTCTGAAAAACCGGTGCCAGGAGAGGAGGAATAGACAGTAATAAACCCTCGTCTTACCCATTGTTGGTCTTGGAAAAATGCATCAAGAGGCCTATTCTCTTTTCTAGTGGCAACAGCATGTTGATGTGCTGGCGGAGTTTGCCCAATTTCGTGCTTGACATCCCAATAGTAACTCTTTTTATCACCGCCCGTGCCAGCAAAGTAGGGGCTCGTGGTATAAATCACAGGAAGTTGAAGTCCTTGAGTTTCGGTTTGCATTGGTCTTGTTAAAAAAACATGCATGCGGTCAAGCTTGCCATTCGCATCACTATCAAAGTTGGTCTGCACCCATAATTCTTCTTTGATCCATTCAGACGGCGTACTGAATTCAGGCACAATTTGCGCTTGCCCCTCTTTAAAGATGGGTTTGGCTTGTTGGGCATTGAGGTTGGTGAGAAGGGTAAGCCCAAGTGTGAGGTAGAGGAGTTTTTTCATGTAATGAAGGTACGAAAATCCAGAAAGAGGCAAATCCCGTTCTCTTACTTTTCTTTCAATCTTTTGGGTGTCAGCATCCAAATAAACTGAAAGATACCTGCACCAATGAAGGTCCAGAGTACGTCGTTCCAGTCAAAATGTAATTTCTTAGAACTTGTTTGAATGAATTCCCATCCAACTAGCCCTATGATCGAAATTAAATTAGCAGTGATAAAACGTTTTTCATTTAACCACTGATTGGCACTTTTCAATTGCATCATGAACACGACAAACAAGGCTGGTATCCCAATTGCTGGAAAGAAGTTAGGAGCAATACCCAAAAAATAACTAATGATGGCGTTCTCACCCGAATAGTTGGGCCGGATATAATAAGAAACCGCCTGAAAGCAGAGGAAGCACAGGGCAAAAATACTGAACCAGTAGTAGGTGGTTTTGGAGTTGGTTGATGTCATATTATTCAATTACTTATCATTCAACCCAATCCCTAAACCAAACATTGCCGCCACTATTGCAAGATGAACAATTAAAACTGCTTTTTGCCAAATAGGGCGCTCATTCCATTTTTGTTCAGGGTTGAAAGGGTCAAATGCCATACCAATTCCAAGAGAGGAGGCGGCCTGAATATAATCATGGTTGGCAATTGCTTGGTAAATCCCTAAAACGACAAACCCGATGTATAAATATTTGTTAAATGCTGTTTTCATGCTGTTTTTGATTTATAATTTAAATACATCCACCCCAATTGCATAGCCATAGATTTTACCAGTGGCGTCTTTGTAAATTCGGATTTTGTTGCAGGCGCGGCCTAAATCAATTGTTGTCCAGGTTTTGCCACCGTCTTTGGTTTCGAAGCCGCTGTTCATGGTGCCTACAAAGCCGTGGTTTTCATCGATAAATCCTATGCCAAATTCACGTGCGGCGGGGTCTTCTACCAAGTTGATTTCCTGCCAAGTAAGGCCTCCGTCAATTGTTTTGGCGAAGCGTTGTTGCTTTACATTCGGATCTGGATTGTAGGATTGAATAGTCACGTAGCCAATTTTTTCGGTGGGGAAGGAGGCCTTCCAGGTGGTTTCATATGGTCGGTCGGATTGATACACCTTGTTCCAGGTTTTGCCGCCGTCGCTAGTTTTCAGGATGAGCGCATTCGATTTTTCGACGTTTTCATTTGTTGCAGCACAAACGATACCGTTGTTTTGGTCGAACATTTTGATGTCAAACAACATTTTGCAATCCTTATTCATGCTGCTTGAGGACCAAGAAGAACCGCCATCGTGCGACACCAGCATATTAGCAGGGCTTCCCACTCGGCCAACGGCATAAATATGGATTTTGTAGGCAGTTTGGCCATGATTGATATACTGTTCTCTGACGATATCTATAGCGCACAAGCCTTTCACATAAGGCCCTGTATATGAAACTGGGTTCCAAGTTTTACCGCCATCAGTTGTGCCGTAGAGAGGGATTGTATCTGATACATTTGGGAAATAATCGGTACCAACTGTTCCTGCATAACCGCGTAAGCTATCCACAAAAGCAATGCAGCGAAAAAAGGTTCCTTTCTTTTCGATTTGCTTTAGCCAGGTGTCGCCGCCATCTGTTGTGTGATAGATGCTTCCGTAGCCATTGACATACCAACCTTCCTTTTCATTGATAAAAGTGATATCATCTTGTTTGCCCGGGTAGCGTTCGGTTTTGAGTTTTTTCCATCCTTTTTCAGTAGCTGAGTTACTTTCCTTTATCGCGAGGATTTCATTGCTCCATCTGACCGCCGACAAGCCCACCTCAGGGTTGTATTCATTGAATAATTGCTGAATCTTTCCTTCCCCAAATTTATTATAGGCCTCTTGCATCGTTCCGGATTTAGCAAAGTAGTGATCGGTTGAAGGGTAGGTCATTAACGATGCATTTCCGGGATGGAAGTAATTGACGGTATTGACAATTTGTTGGTGGTCTGTTCTTGAAAAAGCTTGAAAGTCTGATTCACCAAATTGCACCAATACTTTTGCTGTGGTGTTTTTCCAGTTTTCTAGATGAGGGTAGTCCTGAATTTGGCGCCAGTATTCAGCGTTGCGGGAGTAAATTTTACCATTGCCGTCGTATTGCCAAAAAGCGCGCAACACGCTATCTGCTTTGGGGTCTTTGGCTAAATCTTCTAATTTTTCTTTCTTGACAAAATACCTATAATTCAAGTCGTATTGCTCGACCACAGATTGCTCGACTTCAATCGGATTCATGCCTGACAACGCATTTTGAACGCGGTACATTTCAATTTGGTATTCAAACCAAGATTTGGCAACCGTTCCATAAACCACTACTCCAGCCACCTGATGTTTGGCACTAATGGCAGGCGCAATGATACCGCCCATTGAATGCCCAACAATGATGATTTGATTGGAATCGACATATGGGAGCGACTTCAATTTCTTTAGACCCACCTCAAAATTTTCAATTTCGTCCAGCAAATCGCATGACTCACAAGGCGGCGTGTTTTTGCTGTCGCCCAAACCACTTTTTTCAATACGAAGTGTGACGTAACCTGCGTCTACATAGGCGTCCACAATGCGTTTGTACGGATGATCGTTCGTTAATTCGTCAATACTTGAACATGTATAACCCGGAATGAAGAGCATTGCAGGCATTTTATTTTCTTTGAGCGGTTTATTGATGATGACCCGTAGTTGCCCACCTTTGTATGGCGCTTCATCGTATATGACTGTAGCATTATCATCTGTTTCATATGGCCGAGCAACGACTTTAGCTTTGAGGGTAAGGTTCTTTTTTCCACGCAGCACGGAAAGCTGAATTTCTTTGCCCGGTTCGTAAGTCAGAAATTGTTTGATGAATTCATCTGCAGAAGTAAAGGTTTGATCACCAATTTTCAAGATGAGGTCGTTTGCTTGTAGTTTTAAGTCAACACTTGTTCCGCGAACAACTTGAACGACTTTACAGCCAGAATGGCCATTTTCAGAAACGTATTCGATGCGTGCCCCAAGCAGGGCTTTGCGCTGAAGTTGCGCACTAACACTCCAAGTAATACAGCAGATTAAAAACAAAGAAAGCAGACGAAACATAGCAGTTTTTGTTTCAAAGAAACTACCTCTTCAAGAGTTGTTGTTGTCAAAAATTGCTTTTTTTCACCGCCCCTGGCGTAACACCAAATTGCATTTTAAACGCCTTTGAAAATGTTGGGGTATCCGCAAAACCATAGCGGATGGCCGTAAATAGAATTTCTTCGCCGTTCAATAGGTCTAATTTGGCCAGCTCGAGCCGTTTGCGTTTTTGATATTGATAAGGCGAAATGCCAAAAGCGGATTTAAATACACGAATAAAGTGATACTTAGAAATGCCGGTTTCAAGCGCCATTTGTTCCAAAGACAAATTATCAGTAATGCGCTCATCGATAAGGAGTTTAGCCTGCAGTATAGCCCTGAACACATCCTCATTTGTCACATTCTTCTTAAAATCCAGGTTAGACAAATGTTCAAACACAAAGCGCTGGTCTGTAATGATAGACTCAGCAAGGCTATAAAACAATTCGTTATGCTGTAAATCATTCGAGAAAACACCCGTTTTTATCTTTTGATTGATCTCGTGTAGCGAATACCCAAGACTCGTATTCTTCACGTTGTAGCGGTTCACAAAAAACTGGTCTGAGAGCAAAAACTCTTTCAATTCTGAACCATTCACGTCATGAAATTCAGCCACCTCTGAAATGATATCTGAAGAAATATCAATACACAAACCCTGCACAGCTTCCGTACTATTGATCTGAACAAGTGATTTGGTAAATTCATTACCGATGATGTAATCGCCCACCTTGACCTTGTACTTTTTTCCGTTCGCATAGTAAATTTCTTCGCCAGCAGCCACGTATTTGACCCCCAAACCCGTAAATGCACAAGATGCCTCTAACTGCTTAAAGTTCGAAAAGCGAATGGCATTTTTTTCGGTATCGGTGTAGATGGTGTGGTTCATTATCTACAGTTTTTATTTTCTCGGATACACCGCATCAGCAAAAATATACTGATGATATCCTTGCCCAAGATGGTCTCCAACGATGTTAAAGTAACACGTATTGCCTCCGCCAAAAGGAGAGATGATGAGGGGTTCTTGCAATATGACTTTCTTGATTTCCCAGCCACTTGGCAATACTACAGAGGTATCGGGGACGCCATTTTCAGTGGCATGCATCGCGTAATAATTTCCTTTGTTATCTGTCAATTGAAAAATATGATTGGTAAAGCGGACTGCTTGGCATTTTTGGATGGTTTTTACCACTAAATGTCCTTTTGCTGGCTTGAGTATATCGGTTTTGCCTCCAATAAAATCGACACAAATGGGTTGTGCCATTTCTATCCAAGTGTACTGCTTATAAGTGCGCTCCCTGATGCAGTCTGCCTCTTTGCAATTGACATCCGTATTCGGAGAGCGGTAAAAGGCAGTTTGTTCAAAAAGTAAATGTCGGTCAATATTTTTTTGATATGGAAAGGCAGCTTTGAATTGATTCCATTGGTCTAACGGAATTGGATTGCTGCCACCACTGATCACCACCATCATTTCTTTTTGATTGATCAACTCTTTGGCAAACCCAATGTTTCTCCAAATCAGAGAATCCGGCAACGCAGATTGTTCGGTAGAAAATTGCAGGCCTATTTCCTTAGCGGACTTTATCCCGCATGAGCTTGTGAGGATGATAACAATAAGTATCAAAAAGAATTGGAGTCGTTTCATTGCAACTAGATAGAACAACCCAAATTTACGACAACAAATCGTTTTATTAATTTTACACAAATCCAAATATGAACTATCACAACAAAATATTCAGACCCATCTCCAATACCGCCAACGGAGAAACATCTGAGCAGACGGTTTTTCATTACAAGCAAACGGGGCAAATTCTGACAGCCGAATATGCAGGTGGTCAAATTCAAAAGGGGCATTTGATTGGCTTGGTAGATGAACTCGGGAATATTGATATGAGTTACCATCAAGTTAATTACAACGGCGAATTAATGACCGGAATTTGCCAATCTACACCTGAAATATTACCTAACGGAAAGATTCGACTTCACGAAAAATGGGAGTGGACTTCCGGAGATAAATCTAAAGGCACATCAATCATTGAGGAACAATAATTTCTTCTAGAAAATGGAACATTTACGTGCCCCAATTATAAAAGAATTGAAATGAAAAAAGGAATCATTATCGGGGCTGGAATAGGAGGGCTCACCACCGCAATTGCTTTGGCACAAAAAGGCATTCAAGTTCAAATTTATGAGAGAGCCAGTGAAATCAAGGAAGTAGGCGCAGGCGTTTGGATTGCACCAAATGGCATGCAAATTTTCGATAAACTCGGTATTGCACAAGAAGTTGCTGCTGCAGGCACAAAACTAAAGCGCATCAGTGTAGTTGACCTGAATTACAAACCGATATCTGTAATTGACGGCGCAGAAATTGAAGCCAAACACCAATTCGGCACAATTGCCATTCACCGGGCAACCCTTCAGCAAATTTTAGCTTCCAAAGTGCACCCAGAGCACCTTCACGTGAACAAAGAATTTAGAGGATACGAGCAAAATGGCAACAGTGTAACCGTGTTTTTTGAAGATGGCAGCTCAGCTGAAGCTGACTTTCTAATCTGTGCAGATGGCCTCAAGTCGAAAGCGAGAAATCAAATGCTTGGACCACAAAATTTAAGAGATTCAGGCCAAACTTGCTGGCGCTTTGCTACGGCCTTTGATTTGCCAAAACAGGAGCAAGATAATATGTACGAAGTTTGGGCCAATACAAAAGGATTGCGTGTTGGGTACTCCAAAATCGATGAAAAACGCGTTTATGTGTACATCACCAACGCCAAGAAACAAGTGACTTCAGCATTGGTTGGCAGCACAAAAAGTCACTTATTAGAAATTTGCAAGCCTTTTTCTCAAACAGTCAATGATATGATTGAAGCGGTAGATGAAAAGGAAATCATCCAAACAGATCTGTTCGACTTCAAACCAATTCAAAAATGGATAGATGGCCGCGTTGCCCTCATCGGCGATGCTGCACATGCAACTACACCAAATTTAGGGCAGGGCGCTTGCCAAGCTATTGAAGATGCTTGGGTGCTAGCCGAAGAAGTGAGCGCAAATGATAACATAGAAATAAGCCTGGTAAATTTTCAAAAAAGACGCATTGAAAAAGCCACATTCATCACCAATACTTCGTGGCTCTTTTCTCAGATGACCAACACTTCTGGCTTGATGAAAACCATTGTCAAAATGGTTTTGAGAGCCACACCAGCAGCTGTTAATAAAAAGCAGTTGGATCGGATTTATTCGGTTTGAAAAGATTAGTTTTGGATTGACTAATCAAGAATGAACTAATTAACCATGAATATGCTTACCATCTCCCTCCTTCTCAACATCCTTGTCCTTATTCCTATCTGCTACCTGATGCTGACCAATAACTTCAGAATAGTCGAAACTTTGGGCGAATTCAACCCAGCAAGAGGAATTCTATTAGCCATTTACATAACAATTCTTGCGGCCTCTACTTACTTATTGATTTATCCCGACACCAAATTTGCCATTGCACTTTTGCTTGTACAGATTGTATATAAGCTTTTGACGCCGTTTACGGTCAAAACACTCAAACATCCTTTTGTCATTAGCAATGAGCTCATTGCTGTTGTGCATATTTGGACGGTTTATTCGCTTTGATAAAAATAAATTTTTAGGTTTGGAAAAAATTAAGGAGTATGAAACAAGTTTTTCTTTCATTTTTAGCATTGAGCTTGCTACTTTTTTCATGTGAGAATAAGGGTTGTGTTGATCCGGATGCATCTAATTATACCGGACAAGCAACCATAGATGATGGCAGTTGCCTTTATTATGTTTATGATGCCAATTTGAATACCTACAAGTATAAGTCTATTTGTAACGGTGTTTGGACCGTTCAAAATTTACGGGTAACAAAGTATAGAAATGGCGATCCGATTCCTCAAGTACAAGATGCAACTGAATGGTCAACTTTGACAACAGGAGCTTGGTGTTATTATGATAATGACCCGACCAAAGGGGTGCTTTACAATTGGTATGCGGTTACCGATCCTAGAGGTTTAGCGCCGGAAGGATGGCGTATTCCTACGGCTAGTGATTATTCGGGAATAGTAACTTGTTTTGGAGGTTCTGATTTAGCCAAAAAATTCAATGCGCCAACGGGTTGGATCAACAACAATGGTACGAATGAAAGCGGATTTACAGCGCTTCCTTGTGGGCGTAGAAATGACCTTGGTGAATTTTTCGAATATGGTGAAAATGCTTGGTGGTGGACACAAAGTACCACGGCAGGTGGTTTAGGCAGGGTATTTTTCATTAAGGATAATAGTATAAACCCTACAATCGGAAACAGCGGATCTAAAAAGTTTGGATTTTCAGTAAGGGTTATCAGGGATTATTAACGGCATAAAAAAACCCGAGCCTAATGACTCGGGTTTTTTAGTAGCACGGATCGGACTATCTGCAATTTCATTTATTTATTGAGGAGCCAGTCTATGGCATTTATTTTTTTTATTCCATTATACGTGCCTGTATCATAGTCCATTGTGATCAATAATTTTTCAAAATGGTCTGGAATGTTGTTTAGCGGTGTCAATTCTCTTTCTAGGGTTACTTTATCTTGAACTGTTTGTGATACTTGAATATATTGCGTAATTCCATCATTGTTTCGAACAATAAAATCAACTTCTAAATTGTTGACTTTTCCAATCCAAACTTGGTAATTTCGTCGGATGAGTTCCAGATAAACAATATTTTCTAAAAGATGACCTGCATCACTTGCTAGTTCTTTGCCAAGCATGGCATTTCGAAAACCTAAATCAACGAGATAGTATTTTTCTTGTGTTGCTAAATGTTGTTTTCCTTTGACATCATACCGATTAACTTTGTAGAAAAGGTAAGATTCAACCAATGTATCGATGTATTTGGAGACAGTTTTGTTATCAATTTTTTTCTTATTAGCCGTTAATACCTTGGCGATGTTTCCCGCTGATACAGTTGAGCCAACAGAATCTATGAGAAAGTTCACAACTTCTTGATAAGACTCTTCTCCATAAATAATATGTCTCCGAGAAATATCATTCTGGTAGATGTTTCTAAAAACAGTTTGCAAATATTCCGTTGCGAAAAAATTTCCTTCTGCTGATAATCTTACGGCCTCAGGGAATCCCCCTGTCTGAATGTATGCTGCAAAAGCACGGTCTGGATTGGTGTGGTTTTCAGTAAATTCTAGGTATTCGGCAAAAGAAAAGGGCAGTACATTTATTTCATATGCCCTGCCAGTTAATAATGTTGCCAATTCACTGGAAAGTAAAAAAGCATTGGAGCCCGTTACATATAAATCTATTTTAAGATGTACATATAAGCCCTCCAACAGTTTTTCAAATTCCGCAATGTTCTGAACTTCATCTATAAAGACATAATTTGTTTCAATTGGATTGATATTTTCGATGATGTAATCATAAATTTCTTTCCAGTGTTTCTCAGCTAAAAAACGAAACTCAGGCATATCCATGTTGATTGCCAAAATAGAAACATGGCTATTCTCACTGCGCAATAAATCTTGAAATTGGATCATCAGAGTTGATTTTCCGCATCTTCTTACACCTGTTGCTACTTTGATGAAATTCTTATCTTTTAAAACAGAAAGTTTTTCTAAATACCTTTTCCGAACTATTGTTTCCATCAATCAAAGTTAATGAAAATCCTAAAACTATTATTATATATGATTATTTAGGAAATGTTTCTTAGTAGCGGGTGAGCTACAAATTTCTAACTTTTTAGAAGGGTATGAAATGGTGGTAGGTCTCTATAAATACATGAACAGGTCACCCGACTAACTTGGGGTGTTTTCATTCCTCAACACAAAGTTGTTGAAGCCGTTAACGGTTCGTTGTTTTTCTGCCTTGTGTCTTTCTATTGTATTTGTTGTCTAAAAAGCCGTCTGCAATTTGAGAAACTATTGAATGGTTTGAGCTCCATGAATGATATACTTCTTCTGCCCATTTTTTTATTTGTTCAATGCATTCGCAAGATGATGTCGCCTTAGTCAGGTCTTTTGCGGTTAATTTTCCTCTGTCTAATGGTTTCGGAACCTCAAGAAATTCATTCGGTCTATTTTGTTTATATTGGTTCAAATAGTCGCTTAGCAGCGGAGATGTTTTGTAGTCCCAAGTTTGCTTTTTATCAAGTATCAAATTCAACCTGGTCAGATGAAAATGATTGCTCCACCGTCCGTGAACTTCTGGATGTTGCAAGGCATGAGCATCAACATTTAAAAATCTTGATACGTGATGTTCAAAATTATTAAAGTCCAAAAGCTGAAGTCCATTGTTGTAATTTTCCATACACTCAAAAACGCCCTTTTGATAGTCGGCTCCACAAAACTGACACCTTCCTATGT
>JBIPMW010000068.1:0-9250 GCA_044376455.1 Crocinitomicaceae bacterium
ATATGTGAAAATTTACAAACGAATTTAGTAACACGGATTACGCAGGTCTTCGGAGTTTTGTAACATGGAGCAACATATTGGTGCGCAAATTCGTGGGGTGATTGAAAAAAGAGGGATGACAGTTACTGAATTTGCAAGTCGCATCAATAAGTCGCGAGAGAATGCGTACTCCATTTTCAATCGAAAAACGATAGATACCAGCCTATTGCAGCTCATTTCTGAAGTCCTCGAATTTGATTTTTTCAGACAGCTCAGCCCCTCCTACAAGACATTAGAAGCAGATTTTGAAAAGATCAAAGCAGAAAATGCAATGCTCAAAGATTACAATGCACTGCTTAAGGATCAACAATTGAAGTAGGATTCTTTGCAGATTCCTTGCATTTCAATAGATTCTGTGTATCTTTGCACCCCAATTATAGTATAAATTAAAGTTTAACCTTATGAATTCTTACGAAACTGTTTTCATTTTAACTCCCGTTTTGTCTGATGAGCAGGCAAAGGAAGCAGTGCAGAAATTCGAAGGCGAGATTACCGCTAAAGGCGGAAAAATCAAGCATTCGGAGAGCTGGGGTTTGCGCAAAATGGCATACCCAATCCAGAAAAAATCAACTGGTTTTTATTACCTTGTTGAATTTCAAGCTGAAGGCAACGTTGTTGCAGATTACGAATTGATGATGAAGCGTGACGAGCGTGTTCTTCGATTTTTAACTGTAAAAATGGATGCTGATCACCTTACTTATGCCGACAAGCGTCGCGCTAAAGCTGGAGCAACTGCCTAATTATTGTCAAACCCATTAAAGAACGAGCTATGTCAAACGATATCCGTTATCTAACTCCGATTAACATCGATATTAAAAAGGAGAAATATTGCCGCTTCAAAAAAAGCGGAATCAAGTTCATCGATTACAAAGACGCTAATTTCTTATTGAAATTGGTTAACGAGCAAGGTAAAATTTTACCACGCCGTATTACAGGTACTTCTGCGAAGTATCAAAAACGTGTCAACAAGGCTATCAAGCGTGCGCGTCACCTTGCCATCTTGCCTTATGTTGGTGATATGTTGAAATAAGTCATTGTTGAACGACAAAATTGAGAAATCATGGAAGTTATTCTAAAGAAAAATGTAGATAAACTCGGTTACGCCAATGAGGTAGTTACCGTGAAGCCAGGATACGGTCGTAATTTCCTTATTCCACAAGGATACGCTGTATTGGCAACAGCAAGTGCTAAAAAAGCACACGAAGAAGTGATGCGTCAAAAATCACACAAAGAATCAAAAATGTTGGCTGAAGCACAAGCAGTTGCTGCTAAATTAGCTGACGTATCTGTTAGCATCGCTACTAAAGCTGGTGAAAACGGTAAAATCTTTGGTTCTGTGAATACTGTTCAATTAGCTGATGCACTTCGCGCAGCTGGTTTTGACATCGACCGCAAATCGTTGAAAATCAAAGAAGAACCAATCCGTGAGATCGGTTCTTTTGAAGCTGAAGCAAACCTTTACAAAGGCGTGAAGCAAAGCTTTAAATTCGAAGTTGTTAGCGAATAAGCTAATCCGAAGATAACCAAACAAAAAAGCCTCGCATTTGCTGGGCTTTTTTTATTTCTATGGATTTTAATTTTAAAGAAAGCGGTGTCTTATTAAAGAGATTTGCCAAAAGATTTAGGATTCAAAATGAGGGACGAGATAGTTTTGAACGTAATCTGTAACACCTTCTTCTAATGAATGAAAACCATCTTGGTAACCTGCTGCCAAAAGTTTAGACATGTTGGCCTCCGTAAAATACTGATATTTATCTCGGATGTCAATCGGTGTATCAATGAAAGAAATCTGAGGCTCGAGTTGAAGTGCTTCAAAAGTGAGGCGGGCTAAATCGTAAAAAGTACGAGCTTTGCCAGATCCTAGGTTATAGATGCCGTTTGTTGGCAAGGCTTGCTGAAGAAACTGACAAACTTTGGCGACGTCTTTGACATAAACAAAGTCTCTGAGTTGTTCGCCGTCTTTATAGTTGTCGTTGTGAGATCGGAAAAGTTTCATGGCGCCATTGGCCTGAATCTGGTGAAAAGTATGGAACACCACACTTGCCATACGACCTTTGTGGTATTCTTTGGGGCCGTAAACATTGAAAAACTTTAGGCCGTACCAGTGTGGCGGGCAGTTTATTTGTTGCAGCACCCAAATATCAAAATCATTTTTAGAAATTCCGTAAAGGTTTAAGGGCTTCAGCGCAGCGCAAATTTCGTGTGTATCGTTGTAGCCGTGCTCGCCAAGCCCATAGGTGGCAGCACTACTGGCGTATACCAACGGAATTTGAGCATCTGAGCAAATGTTCCAGATCTGCTTACTATACGACAAGTTGAGGTGCTCTAGGATTGCTTGACTTTTTTCAGTGGTATCGGTGCGTGCACCCAAATGAAAGACAAATCCTATCTCATGTGCGTTGGCTTCAAACCAAGGCAGAAATGCTTCTCGTTCTATGCAGGCATCAAATTGTAGATTTTGCCAATTGGCTTTCTTTTGATCATAAGAAAAGTCATCTACGAGAATGAGGTTTTGATATCCCGCCTTATTGAGTGTTTCTGCAAGGAAACTTGCTATGAAGCCTGCTGCACCGGTAACAATGATTTTTTTAGAAGAGGCCATTGATTTCAGCGTCTATGGCATTGATGATTTTTCCGAGGTCCTCTTGGTTTTCAGGAAAACGGTTGTTGTCTACGTCAATGATGAGCAGTTGCCCCTTGTCATAGGTCGAAATCCAGGCTTCATAGCGCTCATTGAGTCTTTTGAGGTAGTCTAGGCGGATGCTTTCTTCGTAATCGCGGCCACGTTGTTGGATTTGATTGACGAGCGTCGGGACACTGGCACGCAAATAAATAAGTAGGTCTGGTGCCGAAACAAAGGAGTCCATGAGGTTAAATAACGAAAAGTAATTTTCGAAATCACGGGTAGTCATGAGACCCATCGAATGCAGGTTGGGCGCAAAAATAAAGGCGTCCTCGTATATGGTGCGGTCTTGGATGACGGTATTGGTAGATTCTTTGATTTCTTGAATCTGGGTGAAGCGGCTATTGAGGTAATAGATTTGCAAGTTAAACGACCAACGTTGCATGTCGTGGTAAAAATCATTGAGGTAAGGATTTTGGTCCACATCTTCAAAATGGGTGTCCCAGCCGTAATGTTTTGAAAGTAAGTTTGTTAGTGTGGTTTTACCCGAGCCAATATTTCCTGCAATTGCAACGTGCATAGTCGATTTATTTAAAGGACTAAAGTACGACAATTCAAGTGAAACTTCAAAAACTCAGGCTTACAATTTGAGCTCGTAAACGTAGATTTTTTGACCCCTCTGAAAATAATAGAGGCCATTGAAAACTTGCTGTAAAAAATGCTCGCCGGAAGGGAAGTCTTGTTTGAGATCATCCACTGGGTTTAAGATATTTTTAAGCTCAAAAGTATCGGCCATCCATAACTGCTGCTTGTCTGTAAACAATTTTATTTCCGAGGGAAGTACGCGTTGCTCTATGAGTGTCAAATTGAGGTCAAAATGATACAAGCTCCCGTCTTTCAGTAAACAGTACAACTCATTTTTATATTCAAAAAGCTGTTGAACTTGTGGGTTGAAAATCTTTCCAAATGCATTGTCAAGTATTTGTGTACTCGTTCGTGAACTCAGGTTAAATAAAATCAGTCTGGATCTATATTGGTCAAAAAGCCAAATATAATCTGGCCTTGATGATTTTGCGACGCCACTTACGTATGAAAAACCGTAGTCACTCAAATTAATAGCTTCGCCCTTCATTTGTAAGGTGTTGTCGAGTAAGCCAATCATTTGTTGATCTTCTGAGAAGATCAGTACCCGTAGCCCATTGAGTGGATAAATTCCAGTGATTTGGCCAAAGTTTTTGAAAGATTCGTGCAGTACCTGATTGGTTTGGGTGTTCTGAACACTAATGGCGTTTTCTTTCCATTGATAGAGTTGCCCCCATTCGTCTATTGTCCAGTGCTGTGCAGTATCTAATAATTGCAATTCTGAATCGAGTTGCCACTTTTGGGCAAATTCAGTAGAAACAAAAGCAAGTAAAAAGAGCAATAGCCAATACTTTTTCATGACAGACCTACGATTTCTTTCAGTAAAACATCGTCATTTTGCAAGCGGGGCACTTTGTGTTGACCACCAAGTTTTCCTTTGTGCTTGAGCCACTTATGAAAAGTCCCATGAGCGGCTATGGTTACTAACGGTCTTCCGATGTTGATATTGCCTTTGCGTTTGGCATCGTAATCAGCATTTTCTTTTTTGAGCTGATCGTCAAGTGTGGTTACAAAAGCAGCCAAGTTTGTTGGCGCCTCTTCAAATTCGATCAGCCAATGGTGCGTGCCTACCTCATTTGGCTTAGAAAAATCGGGTGCAGCTGTATATTCTCTAATTTGAACTTGATGAATTTTACAGGTCTCGGTCAGTGCTTTGTCGGCATGTTCTATGATTAATTTCTCACCGAATGCATTGATGTAATGCGCAGTTCGGCCACTCACAACAAAGCGATACGGTTCCGTTTGGGTAAAACGAATGGTATCACCAATGATGTATCTCCAGAGCCCAGAAGAGGTAGAGATAACCAAGGCGTAATCTGTTTCTGTTTGAACCTCTTGCAGCGAAATGATTGATTTGGAATGCAAGCCATCAAAAGATGCCATCGGAATAAATTCATAGAAAACTTCTGAGTTAGTTAGCAGGAGTAGGTCTTTGCAGTCCTTTTGATCTTGTAGCCCAAAATAGCCTTCAGAGGCATTGTAGTTCTCGACGTAGTTCATTTGTGTTGAACCAATAATTTGCTCAAATGCACTTTGGTAAGGCGCAAAAGACATGCCGCCATGGATATAAAGTTCAAGGTTGGGCCAAACTTCTTTAATGGTTTGGGCGTTAGCATGAATCAATACCTTTTGCAGTAAAAGCAGTGTCCAACTTGGTACGCCTGCAATGATGCAAATATTTTCTTTACAGACAGAGGCTGCCATGCGTTCGAGTTTCTCCTCCCAATTTTCTAGCAAGGCTATTTCTTTTTTAGGAGTTCGGCGCAATTCAGTCCAAATAGGCAGGTTGTTGATGATGATTGCCGATAAATCGCCAATAAATACACCATCGCTGTGCTGTTCTATTTTTCCTGTGCCACCTACTATCAGATGCTTGGCGTTGTATAGTTTGCGCCCTTCAAAGTTGTGATAATATTGCGCTAATAAGTCTTTCCCACCGGCGTAGTGGTTCTCGAGCAAGGAGCTTTCTGTAATGGGTAATATTTTAATGCGATCAGCCGTTGTCCCTGAGGATTTAGCAAACCATTTGGTGGCGCCAGGCCAAAGTAAATCACATTCGCCATCAATGGCGCGGTCAATAAACGGCTTCAGTGTTCCGTAATCTGAAAGGGGGACTTTTGCTTTGAAATCAGCATAATTATTGATGCTTTCAAAATCAAAGGTTTTACCATAAGTGGTATTAGCACCTTCTAGTAAAAGAAAAGAAAGCGTACGCTCTTGATTGGCGATTGGATGATTCCGAAAATCGTTGATGCGATCCATACGCCGACCAATCCACCATGAAAATAAGGTGTTAAACGGCATGGATAACTGATTAAGAATTAACCCCAGATAAGGATCGAAACGATGATGCCAAGTAAGGCAATGGTAATGAGAGTACCAACGGCTGCTGTAGATCCTTCAAAGAAATTGTCTGACATATCTTAAAATTTATGCCTCAAAAATAAGGAATGTTTTGATTCAGCAGTAGATTGGACAAAAAAAAGACCCGATTTCGGGTCTTTTTTTTAAATGGATTGAATTTAATTTCTGTTGCCCAGCAATCTGAGTAAGGACAAGAATAAATTCACGAAAGTTAAATAGAGTTGAAAGCCAGCAAATAACGCCAATTTTTGACGCATGGTGCCGTCCATTTGCGCTTGATAGGCCATATTCTTGATCATTTGCATTTCATATGCCACAAGCCCTGTAAAAATGAATACCGAAACCAAAGAAATGACATAATCAAAGCCTGAACTATTCATGAACATATTGACAACTGACGCGATGATCACACCAAATAATAACATGTAGAGGAGGCTGCCAAATTTGGTTAGGTCGGTTTTGGTGGTGTAGCCTAAGACGGCCATAAAGCCAAAGGAACCAGCGGTGAGTAAGAAGGTAGTTCCGAGTGTGGCAGTTGAGTAAGCCATGAACAACACAGATAAACTCATGCCAAGCAACACTGCGTATGCCACAAAAAGTGCAGTAAGTGTTCCGATTGAGAACTTGTTAAGCCCACCAGCCATTGCAAAAGAAATGAGGAGTGGGGAAAACAAAACAACATAAAAGAAAATACTAACGCCTCCGCTTGCCGTCAGAAACAAAGAAGCCATGAGCGGGGCATTGTTGCCTATAAAGTAAGAAACAACTCCTGATATGCTCAATGCTGCAAACATGTAGGTGTAAACGCTTTTGATGAAACTTCTAGCGTAGTCTTGGCTCAAGGAGCCGTCTTGTTGATAATTGAATTCTTCCATGTTTAATGAATTTTAGCTTGTACTAAATTAATAAATTCTCTGCGTGTAGCATCGTTGTTTAGAAAAAGTCCTGTGAATGCGCTTGTTGTGGTGACTGAGTTTTGTTTTTGAACACCGCGCATTTGCATACACATGTGTGCACATTCAATTACTACCGCTACACCTTTGGGCGCTAGGGTTCTTTGGATACAATCTCGGATTTCGATGGTAAGCCTTTCTTGCACTTGCAATCTGCGCGAAAAAGCATCAACGACTCTTGGTATTTTACTGAGTCCAACAATTTTGCCGTCAGGGATGTAGGCAATGTGTGCCTTGCCAAAAAACGGCAGCATATGGTGTTCACACATAGAGTAAACTTCAATGTCTTTCACGAGGACCATTTCTGAATAGGCTTCATGAAAGATGGCTGCTTCGATGATTGTATCAGGATTCTGGTCATAGCCACTCGTAAGAAATTTCATGGCTTTTGCCACGCGCTCTGGTGTTTTGAGTAAGCCTTCGCGCTGAGGATTCTCGCCGAGTTGTTCGATGACACCTTTATAGAGATCCTGGAGTTTAGAGTTTTCCAATTGTATACTTTTAAAGGAAGAAACGAGAAATGCTTAGAAAGGTTCCTTTCCGCCGTAGTATTCTACAAAGTTATTTTCAGTTTCCACCAATTTGATCTTCGCAAGTTCGCCGCCATTTTGTTGAACTAAAGGGGCAAGGATGTCCCAAATGGCAATGGCCATGTTTTCTGTTGAGGCCATAATGCCTTTTAAAAATGGCACATCGAGATTCAAATTTTTGTGGTCCAGTGCTTCAATGATATGTTCTTTGACCAGTTGGCTCAAGAGTTTGAGATTCATGATGAAGCCTGTTTCTGGGTCTGGAATTCCTTTGACGGTTACCCAAAGTTCAAAGTTGTGGCCATGCCAGTTGTGATTGGAGCATTTTCCAAAAACTTTCCAGTTTTTTTCGTCTGACCATTCTTCTCGCCAAAGCTTGTGGGCAGCATTAAAAGTTTCGCGGCGGGTAATGTAAATATTTTTCATGCGTCTAATTCTCTGCAAAGTTAGCTAAAATAAGGCATTTGGCGAGGCCATCTCGATCTATTTCTGTGATTTCGATCGGTACAATTTGGTTGATCAATTCGGGGGTAAAAGGTGTTTTCACCTTCACGTAGTTTTCAGTAAAGCCATAGAGATAACCTTCGTTCTCTTCCTGTTCAAATAGCACCTTTTTTGTTTGGCCAATTTGAGTTTGATAAAAAGCTTGTTTTTTGCGTTCGGATAACAAGTGTAATTGCTTGCTGCGCTCTCTACGCACTTCCATCGGTACTTTAATTCCAAGTTTTGGCGCACCAGTATTGGCCCTTTCGGAATATGTAAACACGTGCAAATAAGAGATGTCTAGATCTTTTAAGAAATGCATGGTTTCTAAAAAGTTTTCGTCTGTTTCTCCAGGGAAACCGACAATGACATCAACCCCTATACAAGTGTCAGGGTTCATTTTTTTGATTTGTTCGATCCGATTTTGAAAAAGGGCAGTGCGGTATTTTCTGCGCATTTTTTCTAAAATCTCATCGGAGCCGCTTTGTAACGGAATGTGAAAATGTGGCGCAAAGCGCGCTGCTTTGGTCAAGCAAAAGTCAATGATCTCATTAGAAAGCAGATTCGGCTCAATGGAAGAAATTCGAAAACGATCGATGCCATTGATTTGATCTAGGGCCTTGACTAAACCGAAGAAGTTTTCCTCGCCACCTTGGCCGAAATCACCGATGTTCACGCCTGTGAGCACCACTTCTTTGACTTCTGTTGCCGCAATTTTTTGGGCTTCCTTTATCGTTTCTTCAATACTTGCATTTCGGCTCTTGCCACGAGCCAGCGGTATGGTGCAAAAAGTACAAAAGTAATCACAGCCATCCTGTACTTTCAAAAAAGAACGCGTGCGGTCTCCGTAGGAATGTGAGGGAATGAAATCGTGGGTGTGTTTGATGTTTTGATGAAATATCGTAGCATCCTTGTTTGGCAATGCTGTAGCGTCATCGATTTGAATCGGCGTTTCAGCGCGCTTTTGCTCGAGGTGCTCGAGTACATTGAATTTTTCATTGGCACCCAAGACGAGGTCAACACCTGGAATTTTAGAAATTTCTTCAGGCTTGAGTTGTGCATAGCAACCGATGATGATAACCATTGACGCTGGTGATATTTTTTTAGCGCGTTTGACCAGCTGCTTGCACTTCTTGTCTGCATTTTCTGTAACCGAACAAGTATTGATCACGAAGACATCAGGATTTGCTTCAAAATCAACCTTTGCGAAACCTCCATCTTCAAAAAGACGACTGATTGTAGAAGTTTCTGAAAAGTTCAGTTTACAACCTAAAGTATAAAATGCGACGCGTTGGAATTCATTCATCGTTGCAAAAGTACAAAATCCTTAAATTTGCATCAAAAATCAACGGTTATGAAATATGATATCGCGATTATCGGTGGAGGAATTGTCGGAGCAGCTACCTTTTACAAGCTTCAAAAGAAATTTCCAGATCTAAGTATTGTATTGTTCGAAAAAGAAAAAGTGTTGGCTGACCACCAAACTGGCAATAATTCAGGTGTTATTCATTCTGGCCTGTATTACAAACCAGGATCCTTAAAAGCCAAGAATTGCATACAGGGCCGCAAAGAGCTCGTGGCATTTGCAAAAGAGTATGGCATTGCTCACGATGTTT
>JBIPMW010000326.1:0-10446 GCA_044376455.1 Crocinitomicaceae bacterium
CCGGAAAGCCGCTCGTGATCGAGCACGGGGGTGCGAAATGAGTGCTTGGATCCACCAAGTAGAAGGCGTCGCCTTCGCGCTCTCCCGGGGCTACTGCTACTTGAATTGGGGCATGGGCAGCGGGAAGACCCGCGCGGGTGTCATGGTCGCCAATGGTGCCCAGGTCGTTCTCGTCGTCTGCCCGCAGTCAGTGGGGCCGTCGTGGGTCCGGCACTTCAAAGAGCTAGACCCGAGCCGCGAGATCGTCGAGGCTTACACGGGCGCCGGTCGTGATCGCGGGCAGGCGATCGCGGCCGCCACGGGGCGCGTGGCGATCATCGTGAACTACGATTCCGTCTGGCGGCCGCATGTCGCGAAGGGGATCGAGTCGCGGGTGATCGACTGCATGATATGCGACGAAGCCCAGAGGCTCAAAAGCCCGGGGGCGAAGGCGAGCCGGTACATGCACAAGCTCGCCCGGAAGTTCCCCCAGGCGTACCGACTCGCGCTCTCGGGGACGCCGCTGCCGAACTGCCCGCTCGACGCCTACGGTCAGTGGCGGTTTCTCGACGAGACGGTCTTCGGGACATCGTTCGCCGCGTTCCGGTCGCGGTACGCGATCCCGCATCCGAAGTTTCCGCAGGGCAACATCGGCTTCCGGAACGAAGACGAGCTAGCCGCGAAAATGGCGGAGTGCTCCCACACGGTATCGACCGACGCGGTGCTTTCGTTGCCGCCGTCGCAGCATGTCACGGTCGACGTCGTCATGTCGCCGGCCGAAGTGAAGTTCTATGTCGCGATGGCGAGACAGTTCTACGCGGAGGTCGAGGGCGGGCTCGCGTCGGCGGCGAACGCGATGGTCAAGCTGCTCCGACTGCAACAGGCGTGCTCCGGGCACACGGCGATCAAGCACGACGACGGTCGCGTCGAGAAGTTCCTGCTCGATCCAATGGCTGCGGGGGGCATGACTTCCAAGGGTCGCGCTCTCGCCGACTGGCTCGCCGACGTTCCAGGCCACGAGCCGGTCGTCGTGTTCTCGAAGTTCCGCGAAGATCTGGAGCAAACGAAGCTAGCCGCGAAAGCCAACGGTCGCGATTGCTTCGTGCTCGCCGGCGGCGAGAACACACTCGCCGAGTGGCAGTCGGCGAGTGGCGGCGAAGTGCTCGCCGTGCAACTCCAGAGCGGAGGGGTCGGGGTCGATCTGTCTCGTGCGTCGATCGCGGCTTACATGAGTCTCGGGCACTCGCTCGGCGAATATGAACAGTCTCTAGCTCGCACGCGACGGTTCGGTCAGAAGGGAGACAGGTGTCTTTACTACCACTTCGTCGCCGCGTTTCCTGCCGGCTCCCGCAACGGGAGTCGGTCCGCGAACAAGACCGCCGACGCGCTCGTATACGAATCGTTGACTCGTAAAGAACAAGTGGTAGATTCAGTGTTCGATCTTATCTGCGAAGCCAATCCAGAAGGGGCGAAGCATGCAATCAAGCGTTGAGAAGTCTCGCGACGACGAAGCGTTGGCGACGGTCCTCGACGAGATCATCCGGCTCGAAGAGGAGCGCGACGATCTGTCGGCCGATCTGAAAGGCGTGGAAGTGAGGCTCTCCGCATTGCGGGACAGTGCGGCGAGAGAAATCAGCGAGCGGATGGCGGGGCTCGGCGATCCGTCGGTGATCCACGGCGGCAAGCGGTTCACGGCGAAGATGGAGACCGCGGTCACGGTCCCGGCGGCGAACAAGCTCGCCGTCATCGCGGCTTGCGAGCGGATCGGGCTCGACGTCGTGCAAGTCTCGCAGCCGCGGGTCCAGTCCTACGTTCGCGAGCACGGTCTGACGGCAGAGAACCCCCACGGCAAGCTGGCGGAGGGGTCCATTCTCGAAGGGTTGGTCAGTGAGTATTCTCGTCCGGTTCTTCGTATGAGTCGGACGTAGTAGGTCGGTGAATTGTTGTCTCAAGTGAACTTCTAGAACTAGAAAGCGTGGCAAGCATGGGTAACGAAATCACGACGAACGAGTACGCGGGTTGGGAGATCTTCGATCCGGCGTCGGATCTCTGGCAGGCGAGACAAGCGACGGCCGACGAGCCGGTCGGGCCGGGCGACTGCATCCGGGTCAAGACGCCGTCCCAAGGCGTGACGACGTTCGACGTCGACGGTGATCCGGCGAAGGAGATCCGGGGCATCCTCTGCTACGTCGCGAAGCGCGGGGTCGTCTGGCCCTTCGCCGAGATGGACGGGGCGGGGAACGATCCGGTGTTCGTCACCGACGATCTGGTCACCGCTCGCCGGGTCGGCGAAGACACGGGCGATCTCGACATGACGGGCGTCGAGAAGGCCAGGAATCCCAACGGCACCTATCGGTGGCGCGAGTTGCCCTTCGTCTACCCGAACGGCAAGCGCGACCGGGAGAGCCGGATCCTCTACGTCTTGCGAGAGGGTGACGTCCTGCCGCTCGCGATCAATGCGTCGGCGGCGTCGGTCTACGCGATCGGGTCGTTTCTCAAGAGGCTCGCCAAGCCGGCTTGGCGGCATGTCGTGTCGGTGACGTTGACGAAGGAAGAGTCGCAGCGGGGGATCCCCTACGCGAAGTTCAACGTCAAGGTCGTCGGGATCTTGTCCGCGGAGCAGGGGGAGATCATCAAAAACCTCTACTCTCGCGGGCTCGCCGCGATGGCGGGAGTGTCGCTCGACTCTCCGGTCGGTCTGCCGGGCCGGCCGGTGGCGCTCATGCCGCCGGTGGCCGGTGCCGGCGACGGCGCATCGGCTCCCGCTGCGGGAGCCGATGGGGTTCCCTTCTAGCTCGGATCTCCCCCCGGCTCCCGCGGGAGCCGGGGGGCTTCCGGCCCCGCCCCCGGCGAGCGACTCATGCACGCTCGACATCGGCCCGCCCTCCCCCTGACACCGGGGCCGGCCGACGGGGGTGGGGCCGGCAGTGTTTTCCTAGGACAAGGAGCGGACATATGGACGTCCACGACAACGGTCGCATGCGCGCGGCGGCGGTTTCTCTGGCGCGCTTGGGGATGGCAGTCATCCCGTGCTACGGGATCATTCGAGAGGACGGGGACGACGGTCGCGGGGTCTGCTCGTGCCACAAGCGCGGGGACTGCTCGTCGCCCGGCAAGCATCCGATGGGTCGGGCTTGGGAGACGGGAGCATCGAACGACCCCGCAGTCGTCGAGGGGTGGGATTGCTGGACGTCTCAGCCGGGCTTGAATCTCGGCGTCGTATGGGGCGCGAAGTCGGGCGTGATCGACGTCGAGTTCGACGGCGAAGAAGGGCGACGGACGATCGAGGAGCTAGGTCTCGCCGACATCGAGACGCCGACGTTCCGATCGAGCCGCAGCGTTCACCGGCTGTTCCGGTGGCAGGACGGTCTACCGGCGACCGCGGTCATGAAGGTGGCCGGTCTCGAAATCCGGATCGGCGGCGGCGGCAAGGCAAGCCAGTCGATCGCTCCGCCGTCACGGCATGCGTCCGGGGTCGATTACGAGTGGGTCGAGGATCGGAGCCCGTGGGAAGTCGGGATTGCCGAGATCCCCGAAGTGCTGCTCGCGCTGATTCGCGACGGTCTCGCGGGCGTCGGCGAAGAGCGGGCAGAGAAGATCTCGCCGCCGGCGGGGAAGATTTACTCGCAGCCGGCCGGCGCCGGCGAGCGGCACTCTAGCTTGCTTCGGCTGGCGACGCGGAAGTTCTTCGATCTCCGGGACATGAACGACCGGGGGGCCGTCGATCGCGTGCTCGACGAGTTGCGGTTGGTGAACCAGACGCAATGCCGGCCGCCGAAGCCCGACTCCGACGTCGTCAACGTCTGGCAATCCGCCTACCAGTACGTCAACCGAGAGCGGTCTCGCGCGCCAGTCGAGGAAGCCGAGATCCCGCGGAAGGTGCAGGAAGCCGTCACGGCGGCCGGCCGGTGGCAGTCACGAGCAGAGGCGACCGAGAGCGAAGCGCGGGCGGCCGAAGCGAAGGCGGCGGCAGTCGCGGAGAAGGCGGCCGCCGCGACCGACGAAGACGATCGGAAGATGCTGGAACGCAAGGCCGCCGTGGCGACCCGGGCCGCCGAGAAGGCCCGCGAGAGAGCCGACAAGATCGCCGCCAGGGCAGCGAGTGCGGCCGGCAAGGCGGAAGAGGCGCGGCTCGAAGTGGACGACGAGCCGGTGCGAGGGGCTCCGACGGTCGGCGACATGATGGCGGAGATGGGAGCTTCGCTCGGCATGGAATCCGCGGGGCTCGTGTATGACCGGGAGTCTGGGGAGTGGTTCCCGGGGTCGTGGCGGCTGGAGATCGTGAAGTCCGACCCGATCGTTTACCGGCTCGTGATCCCGCGAAACGGGGGCGAACTGCGGATCGAGCTAGACGTCGAGGGGATCATCCGGCCGGCGACGGTGGCTTCGGGGATCCGGGCCGCCACCGGGGAGATCATGGTCGATCTCGTTCCGGGGATCTGGCCGGCGGCGTGGAAGGGGACGGCGCCGAAGAAGAAAAAGCCGGGCAAAGCCGGGCTTCTCGCGAAACTCATGGCCGCCGTCGAGTGGGTCGAGCCGGTCAAGGGGCTCGACAACCGGATCGGAGCAGTTGCCGCGGCTTTCCGAGACGCGCTCTTGAAGGCTCACGAGCGTGCGGACTTCCCTGCCGAAGACGACGACGACGTCGTCGCCGGAATGGCAAGTCGACACGGCGGGTTCTTTCGAGATGGTGGGGAGGTTCGGCTCTTTTTCCGCTGGCCCGCGATCTGGCAAGCCGCGACGGCGATCGACCCGACGTTGACCGAGGGGGACTCCCGGAGCTTACGGAGGAGGCTGGCGGAGGCCGGCAGTCGGATCGACTCGAAGGTCTTTCGAGTCGGCGAGCAAACGGTTCGGCTCGCGTTCATGACACGGGCAGGCTACGCGGCGCTCTCGATGCTCTGCGAAGAGTGACCGTTGGGTTACCAACGGGGCGCCATCCCTATAGGGAGAAAAACGATGATTTAGAATAGTTCTTTTTGAAGAAGAAGAAAGAACTATCTCAAAATCGCCAACGGACTCAAAACTGTAACAACGTAACTTTGGGTCTGATAGATAAGAAAATAACTTCAAAACATGCGTTTTTTTCCCTATACAGGGCGGCTTCGGATTGGTCGTCACCGGCGGTTTCGGCAGTCACAAGCCCCCAATTCGGCAACGTGGGGCGACCGGCTGGACTCAAAACCTTCGAGAAGGGCTCTGGCTTCATCGGAGACGGCTCGAAGACCCTTCGGGCGTGATTGTTGACCCGGGGATACAAACGGACCCTTAGAAGTCAAAAATGGAGGCCGCGAGATGGCAGCGACGATTCGGGTCTTGCTCGGGAGCGCCGGGACGGGGAAGACGTCTCGGGTTCTCACCCTGCTCGACGAAGCGATCGAGCGAACCGGAGCCCGACCGGAAAACGTCCTTTTCGCATCACTGACCAGGGCGGCGCGAAAAGAGGCGGCTGACAGAGCCGGGGCAAGATGGGGTATTTCGGCCGACTTGCTCATGAAGACTTTCTGGTTCCGCACGGTCCATGCCGTCGCATACCGGGCGGCCGCCGGCGACTTGCTCACCGACTCCGCCGATGATCGGAAGTGGGTCGCTCGGGTGATGGGCGAGCACGCGCCGGTCCTTGCGAAGTGGGACGCGGCACGCATGTCGATGGCCGGGAGGTTCGGCGGCGGCTACTACGGGCAGGCCGCCATCGAGGCGTATGAGTCGAGGAAACGGATCGAGGGGAAGGTCGACTTCACCGACTTGCTCGCGGCTTTCGCCGGGGTGTCGTTCTCTCCAGACGGGAAGGTCCGGAGGGTCTCGCCGCGTGGCGACGTCCCCCCCGGGATCATCGTTGCCGCGTTCGACGAACACCAAGACGCTAGCCCGTTGCTCGATCTCTGTTGCCGTCGGATCGTCGACGAGTCGCTCGATCTCGACGAAGCGATCTTCGCCGGCGATCCGAACCAGTCGATCTACGGCTTCATGGGCTCGTCGCCAAACCAGTTGATCCAATGGACCGAGCAAGCCACGGTCGTCGAGCAGCAAGACCGCACCTACCGATGCCCGCCCGCGGTCGTCGCGGCCGGCGAGCTAGTCCTGAAAAGCACGGCGGCCTATCGCCCTCGAACCATGCGACCAGCAGACCGAATCGGTCGGGTCCGCGTCTGCTTGTTCGACCGGGTCGGCGAGATCGTCCAGGCGAGCCAAGGGAAGGTCTACATTCTCGCGCGGTGCAACTTCTCGCTCGGCAGATACCAAGAAGAGCTAGACCGGCTCCGGATCCCGCACGCCGGCATTGAGTCTGCGGGGCCGTCGCTCAAGTCGTTCGGCACGGCGGCGCTCTACTCGCTCCAACGCGGCGAGGCTGTTTCGGCCGCCCACTTCGCCGCCGCCGTCTCGCTTCTTCCGGCCACTTTGTTCACCCGGGGAGCTAAATCGCGGTGGCGCAATCCGGAGACCGCGACTGCTTGGGGGGCGATCGCTCCGGAGCAGCTTATCGAAGCCGGCGGCACCCAGGCGCTCGTCGACGAAGTCGCTTCCGGTCGATGGGTGCTCCGCGTCGACGGTGCCCCGGACTGGTGCGATCGCGCCGCGGCCTTCGGCGTCGAGGAGACGCTCAACCCGCGAGTGCGAACCGGGACGATTCACGCCTCGAAGGGCATGGAGTGCGACACCGTGATCGTGTCGGCGGAGTGCTCCCGGGCCGCACGGTCGTCTGACTCCGACGAAGAGCGACGGATCGCCTACGTCGCCCTCACTCGAACGAAGGGCGACTGCGTGATCGTCGCCGAGGGAGAGACCCGCATGGAAGCGCTTGTCCAGATCGCCGACGCCGAAACCATGGCGGCACTCGCCGCCGTCGCATGACCAGGGGAAATGACATGCAAAAGCCGCTTTTTGACGTCTCGGAGTTCGCCCCGGAGGACAACCGCAAGAGGAAGAAAAAGCCGAAGCCCCCGGCGCCCCCGAAGGTCGACGAGACCGAAGAAATCCAGGCACCCCCTCCCCCGCAACGGCTCGCGTGCATCGGCAGATTGTCCGACTCCGGGCGCCCATGCTGCCGCTGCGGCGGCGACGAGTGGGACATCGACGACGACTTCGACGACGGATGGCTCGCGGTGGCTTGCGCCTACTGCGGCCTGCTCGAAACGCTCCCCCGGCCTTATGAATGGGGATGCACCAAGGTCCGGTTCGGTCAGTTCGCGGGGCTGACCGTCGAGCAAGCTCTCGCGACCGGCCCGGTAGCCCTAAAAATCCTCTCGTTCATGGCGAAGACGGACCCCCAACTCGCCCAGGCGCTCGCTCGCGTCATTTGCGAGACAGCGAGCTAGACGGTCTAAGAGTGTCGAGTCCCCGACCCCGAGGATCTCGACCCTATGACACAACCCCACGGACGAGCGAGCGGCACGGATGCCGCATCATTCACGGCGAAGCCGCGACCGAGACGCGCCCGCGAGCCCCGCACCCGCGTGGCCGGCGGCAGCGAAGCCTCGATCGTGAAGCGGATCCGCGCGGCCGCAGAGAAGGCCGGCTGCATGACGGTCAAGATGCACGGCGGTCCTTTTTCGGACGCCGGCATGCCGGATCTGCTGCTCATTCGCGGCGGTCGGCTATGGGCCGCCGAAGTGAAGCGTCCCGGAAAAAAGCCGACGCCGGTGCAACTCGCTTTCATGGCGCGGCTAGAGCGCTTCGGCGTGCCGTGCGCCGTGCTCACCAACGTCGAGAGTCTCGAAAGCCTTCTCCGACGGTGAAGAGCGTGGCAGGACGCGCCGCCGAAGTTGACACCGAGAAGCTCGCAGATCTTTGGGATCGCGGCTTGCCCATCATGGAGATCGCCGTGTCTCTTGGCTGCAACTACAAGCGCGTGCAGTACGTCGCGCGAGCGATCGGCCTACGGAAACGCACGCAGCAAGATCACGCGAAAGGCCGGCAGCGAAACGTCGAGCCGACACCCCAGGAGATCGAAGAAGCCTGCCGTGAGTTTGTCTCCAGGCTCTCGGAAGCGGAACGGTGCGAACGGCGTGGCGGCTATCTCTCTCGATAATCATGGAGGACGAAGCGATGGATCTCGACCGCATTGCTAACCGCCTTTTTTTCGGCTTGATTGCAGCGTTTCTAGCTCTATGCGCCGCCGCGGCAGCGTTCGGGTCAGAGCAAGACTTCTCCCCCGCCCCGCCGATCGTTCGCCGGCCGCCGCCGGGGGCGCCGGCGATTCTCGGGGATGCCTACGCCAGACTGCTCGACGCCGAGCGGCACCGCGACCCCCTCGACCCGCGCGATGCCGTGACGCTGACGCATGAGTGCTGCCACGGCGTTTCCGCGCTCGCCGACGTCGTCAACGGAGCGCGTCATTCTCGGCACTCGATCTATGTCGGCGACGGCAAGGTGATCTCGATCCGTCACCCGCGGGTCACGATCCGCGACGTCGCCGCAGCGATCCCGAAGGCGGATCGGTCCGGCCCGTTCTCCGTCATGGCGAAGACCTATCTCGTCGACCAAGCCGCAGACTGGAACGAGCGGCCCGTCTATCTCGTCGAGGAATGGGTCGGCTACACGCACGGGGCGATCTATCGGCAAGCTGCCGGGATCGAGGACCGATCCGACACCGTTTGGCGAGCCCAGGTATTCGAGCGATGGGTCCGCGTTTTTGCCGGGCTGGCCCGCAAGCGCGACCCGCTCGCCCCGGATCTCGACAAGCTCGAACGCTTCATCGAGTGGAACGCCGCCCGGCTTCCGTCCGACGGCGGCTAGCTTGCCCGGTCGAGGAACGGACGGCGAAACTCCGGCTTCACCCCCCTAGGCGAAAGACCGCGATGCCTGTCTTCGAGCGAAAAATCGGCCGGCTCTCGATCGTCGGGCGAACCGGCCGGCGGATCGCGTTCACGGCCCAGGTCGACAAGAACCTGACCGGCGCCACCGTCGAGGCTGCGGCCTTCTCGCTCGTGGGTCGCGAGGTCGTGATGCAGGCGACCGTGACCGTGCTCGGCTACTCCGGCGGCCACTCTTCGGCACTCGTCGAGTTCCCCGCCGAAGACGTCGCCCGGCTCGGCGTCGGCACGTTCGGATGGCGCATGGAAGCCACCATCCCGGGGTGCGCGGAGAGGGATCTGCTCGCCGGCACGCTGGAGATCAAGCCATGACCGCGAAGCGTTGCATCGACGAAGGCGTCCCGGTCGTGACGTCGGAGTGCGGCGTCGTGCATGTCACGATCGGCGGCGACTGCGGATCCGCCGGTGCCGTTGGTCCGCAGGGTCCAGCCGGCCCGCAGGGCGAGCCCGGCCCGCTCCCGATCATCTCTGACGTCGAGCCTCCACTCCCGCCGGAAGGCTGGCCCTCCGGCATGCTCTGGATCAACCCCGCCCTATGACCGCCGAGGAAGACACGATGCCCGCCCCCGCTCGCACGAAGCCGTACACCCACTTCCCCTACGCGATCGAGTGCCCCCGGGGCATCGTTGGCGTCTACACCGACAAGGAAGTTGACGCGCTGCTTCAAGGCGCCGGGATCATCCCCGTCGACATGAGTCAGTTTCCGACGAAGGCCGAAGTCGCCGCGACCTACGCGACGAAGGCGGAGCTAGCCGCGGCCGTGCTCGGCGGTACGGCGGATCTCTCTGCCTACTCGACGACGGTCCAGATCGCCGCGGTCTACGCGACCCAGGCCGAACTGGCGAAGGTCTACACGAAGGCAGAAGTCGACGCGATCATCAACGCGCTTCCGGCGGGGACCGTCGATCTCTCCGACTACGCGACGACCGTCTCGCTCACCGAAGCGGTCCAAGATCTCAGCGCGCAGATCGCCGTCCGGTACACGAAAGATGAAGTCGATTCCATTGCCAAAATGGCGACCGACCAAGCTGCCGTCTGGGACCAAGATCTCCGGGACCAGACCGCCGCCGAGCTTCAACTCGTCGCCAACACCATCGGCGGAGCACTCGGCGAGCGCCCCACACTGACGCAAGTCGAAGCGCTCATCGCCGCTATCCCTGCCGGCGGCGGGGACGTCGTCGTCGGCGTAGACGGCAACTCCCCGACTCCATCACCGGCAACGCCGCAAGGCT
This sequence comes from Crocinitomicaceae bacterium, assembly GCA_044376455.1. Classification (GTDB taxonomy): domain Bacteria; phylum Bacteroidota; class Bacteroidia; order Flavobacteriales_D; family Crocinitomicaceae; genus UBA952. The sequence goes on from JBIPMW010000326.1 coordinate 10,025, forward strand.
TCCTCGACGCCTACGCACCGTTTGCCCCGGGGGCTTACTACTTCCGCGGCGATCAATCCTTGGTGCTCGTCAGGAGAGACAACTCCGGGGGAGTCACTCAACTCAACATCCTCCGGCAAGACGCAGCCGGATCGGTCACTGCCGTCAAGGCTTCCGATTACGTCCCCGTCGCCGGCACGACCAACCCGCCCAAGAACCGGGTCGTGAACCAGAACGGGACGTCTTGGTTCGTCATGGAAGCCGCGCTTCCAGGCGACCAGTTCCGACCGATCGGTGCTGCGGTGGACATCGTCAACCAGCAGACCGCCATCGAAGATCTCTACTCGCAGATCGGTGGCGGCTCGGGTGGATCGGTTGATCTCTCGTCCTACTACACGATCGTCGAGGCTGACGAAAAGCTCGCGCTCAAGGCCGACAAGACC
>JBIPMW010000266.1:0-4655 GCA_044376455.1 Crocinitomicaceae bacterium
CGACTGCAAGGTCGCTCTGCCACCCCGCGTTGTCCGGGTCCTGCGCGACAAGGCGTTCACCGATGGCCAAGGTCTTGCGGAACTCCTCCAGCGCCGCAATTAGGTTGCCCTGCGACAGAAGGACGCCGCCGATGCGGCCGTAGCTGACGGAAAGTTCCCTCTGCCACCACGTGTCGTCTGGGTCCTTCGCGGCCAGGCGCTCGGCGATGGCCAAGCCCTTGCGGAACTCCTCCAGCCCCCCAGCTAATCTTCCCTGGGACTGGAGCACGTCGCCGATGCGGTTGTAGTTGGCGGCAAGGTGGCGCTGCCACCCTGCGTTGTCCGGATCCTGCGCGGCCAGGCGCTCGCGTATTACCAGGGCCCTGCGAAAGGCTCGCAGGGCCTGGGTGCTCTGCCCAATGGAACTTTGAAGCTGTCCTAGGTGGACCAGACACTCACCGCCGTGCTCAAGCGACTTGGCACCATGCACTCCTGCCTCAAAACTCCTCCATGCACCCTCCGCCGCAAACTCTCCCGGCTCGATCGCCAACGCAAGTTGCCGTTTCGCCCAGTAGAGCGATAGATCAATCGCTGCCCGATCTAGTGCCGCTATGTCCTTAGCCCCCTTCAGGAGCGTCCACAGCTCCCTAACCACAAACCCCTTGCGATCGATGGCTGCGTCCTGCACATCCTTGGTGGGGTCATTGCCGGCTTCCCACTGCCGCAGCACCTCCGCCGCCAGCCCCTTGGTGTCGACCTTGGCCGCGTATGCCCCCGCGAATGCTTGCCGCGTGGCGTCCAGCCCTGTGAGCCAGCTGCGCAGGCTGGCGTGCGACAGGCGCACCGTGTCCCAGTCTGGGTCGGTCTGGCCCTGACCCGGCTCGATGGCCAGCATGGAGCCGAGTGCGCTCAGGTCCTGCCTGACGTCCTGTGCCTCTCGATTTGTGGCCCCTGCCAGCACCGCCAACGGCACCGGCTCGGTTGCGGCCAGAATGAGCTCCAGCAGAGGCCTTGTCTGGCCGCGGTAGACCGTGATGTCGGGGAAGCGCCGCTTGAAGGTCTGCGCATAGAAGGAGTTCAGGCCCGCGGGCAGGTCCACCGGGTTGTCCGGGTTGCATCTGCCTTGGCGCACTTCCTCCAGCAGTAGCACTGCGTAGTGGAAGGCCCCTTCGCTGCGGCTGAGGATGCGTGAGAGCGTCTCCTCGCCCGGTGGCCGGCCGATGGCAGCCAGACGCTCCCTCAGGAAGTCCGCCAGGTCGACCTGCTGCTCGGCATCGTCGCTGCGGATGTCGATGCGCTGCGTTCCCGAGAGCCACGTGACCAGTTCAGCCTCGGGGCGGCTGCTGACCATCAAACGCAGCCAAGCCGGCAGTCGACCCCAGTCCGCGGCGATGATCTCTGCCAGTGGATTCTCGCCCTCTGGCTGCGTGGCCTCGTCCAGGCCGTCCATGATGACGAGCAGTGGCTCGGGCGGCGCGGGGAAGTTCTTGGCCAGAGGCCCGACCAGCAAGGTGTCGAAGAGCGTGCGGGCGTCCTTGTGCGCCTCGCGCTCGAGATCCAGGTTTGACAGCCGGCTGGCGTAAAGGTTCATGTGCTGGCGCTGCGAGAGCTGGTAGGCAATAGACAGCACAGCGCGCGCCGGGTTGGCCTTGTCCTTCTGGCCGGCCACGCAGAAGTGCACCGCCGCCACCTCGGCCCAGCGGTGGGACAAGGTGGCCGCAACCGCGCTCTTTCCCAGGCCCGGGGCAGCGGTGAGCCAGAGCACCTGGGAGCCAGCTGGATTGCGCAGCCACTGGCGCAGCCGGGCTTCCAGTTGCACCCGGCCCTTGAAGCTTGCTACGTGGCGTTGCAGATCGCCGTCGAAGTTCAGCGGCTGCAGGTGGCGGATGAGGCGCTGCTGGCCACCTTCGAAGTCGAGCTTGTCTTCCTCGATGGCTTCGCACAGGCGGGCCAGGCGCCGCAGGAAGCGGTCGGCCTTCTCGGCGGCGGGCACGGCGTCGCGCCAGTCCAGGTACTGGATGCGGCAGATGGAGGTGGGTGCGCCTTGCGGCACTTCCACCAGCAGCACGGGGATGATGAGCTTGCGAAACTCCAGCGCCTTGGCAATCTCGTTGAGGCAGTAGCCGTCTGGCCGACGCACGGAGTGCGGGGTCATCGTGAGCACCACGCGGTCGCACCACTGTAGGCCCTTCTCTATACGCTGCTCCCAATCCAGGCCTGTGCCGAGTTGCTCTTCGTCGAACCAGACTTCGTGGCCGCGGGTGCGCAGGGCGTCGCGCAGCGCGCGCGCCTCATCGGCGTGTTCGTCACGGCCGTAGCTTAGGAAGAGCTTGAGGGTATTGACCGAGTCGGTTTGGGGCGCGGGTCTAGTGGCGGCTTCGGCTTCACCTCCGAACGCGAGCTCGCACTCGGTGCAGAAGTACTGGCCCCGCTTCTTGCTGAATCCGGCAGGGTCACCGCACTGCGGGCAGGCAAGAGGCATCATTAGGTGCAGTGGACGTCAGGCGCGGGTCCATTACGACTGCTGCTTGGGCAACAGCCGCGGTGGCTGTACCTTGAGAGACCACCTCAATTGCAGCTCGAGCTCCTCCTGGCCATCACCGCGTTCGTGCTCGATGCTGAACGCTGCGCGAGCCGGCACATAGATGCGCTCACCGTCCACGTGGATCTCCACCTTCTCGCCAGCCTCCAGCGCATCGGCAATGCGTCGAAGCTGCGCGACGACTGCCTATCGAGAGCGCGGGATTTATCACGTTTGGGTTTGCTAACCATGGTTGGTTTCACTCCATTGACTTAACTCTACACGTCAACAGAAAGCCAATGTGTTGGCGCCGACCGAAAACTGAGCCACTGGAGGTGCGGACACCTATTCGAACAAAGTGGGTACTGTCGTCCCGGTGCCTTCACCTGGGATCAAGGTGGGAGATCTGGACGCTCACGCTGCATAACCTCCAGATTGCGTCCGTCGCGAATGAGTCCAAGAGCCTGTTCCGTGATGCGATTCCTCCTGTCGGTCACCATGGCAGCGCGCTGCCCGGCGAGCTCGCTGCCGACGAACATCCATGCCTTGCTCTTGTGCGCGTCTGCACATAACAGGAAAAACTGACAATTTACCGGGAGCCTGGGAGTGGTTCAGGGCGCGGTCGCGGTGATGAGCCTGGTGCACTTTGCGCGCATGATCTTGATCGTCGGTCATTGGTTCGGCTTTTCCTCCTCATTCGCGGGAAAGGCCAAGCTCTGAAGCATCTGTAGCGCAGGGTGTTCCGGGGAGTATCCGGCGGCTTTCGCCTGCGCCAGAAGCGTGCATGCACGCTCCCGAAGTCGTTTGACGTCCCCATGCTGCTGCTGAACTTGAAGTACTCCGACCAAGCTTTCAAGGGCGTCGGCGAGGTTGCCCAACTTGTGCGGGCTATCAATCTCCAGCCAACGCTCGTAACCTTCCACAGCGCGACGAAGCAGCGGTGCAGCGCCAGCGTAATCGCCCTGGGCTGATAGCACGAGCCCCAACTCTCGGAAGTTCCTGGCGGCATACGGCCCGCCGTCCACGAATCTCTGGCCATAACACTCATGAGACAGTGCCAGGGCGCGGCGCAACACGGCCTCCGCTGCGATGAAGTCACAGCATCGGGACAGCGATTTACCGAGTTCGGACAACGCGTCTTCCACATCATGGAGACTCGAATGGTCTTCCTGCAGACGTGCTTCTCGTATCGCAAGGACTCGCTGGCGCAGTTCGACTGCGGCAGCATAGTGTCCACGCTTGTGCTGTAAACCTGCCAGCAATCCGAGCATATAGGCCACTTCTTTGCCGAAGGGGCCTTCGTCGCGTTCCATGATCGCGAGCGCCCTGCACCAAAGGGCCTCGGCAGCTGCGAAATCGCCCGCACGGTCACGGTAATGTCCAAGCATCCGCAGTGAGTCGAGCAGCTGTGCATGGTCTTGCCCCAGTACCTGCTCCCGAATCGACAAGGCCCTCGACTCCAGCGTCTCTTTCAGGTTCTCATCCTCGGCCCAATACGCCATCTCCGACAGCAGATCGGCGACGTCCTCATGGGCGACACCGAGGCGCTGCTCGCGGATCTGCAGCACCCGTTCGTACAGTGGCGCAGCAGCTTCCCAGCCTATGCTCTGGACGTTACGTGCAATCGAGTGAAGCGCTTCCTCCACAACCTGATGCTTGGGGCCGTATTTCGCTTCTAATGCGGCGACTTCCTCGTACTGCTGCTCGCGTGCTACAAGCCGTTCTCGCCAGCGCTTGAGGTCATCCAGCCTCTGCCGGGCAGGCCAATCGTTACGAAGCTCGGTGCCTTTGTGCTCGACTTCCAGAGCTAAGCGGTAGTAGCGCTCTGCCTCATCCAGCCGACCTAGGATCTCCAGCACATAGCCGAGGTCGAGGTGTGCTGCAGCAAGATCCTGCGGCTCCGACCCTTGCTCGTGGATATTCACTACCATCTGGAACATTTGTTCGGGCACCGTCCAATCAAGTTCCGGACCGAGGTAACACCCCTCCCGATAGTTCATAAGCATGATTCGATTGATGGGGAAGACGGCATGTGCGAGCTCGGTAGCGGTTCTCGCAACCTCCCTATGCCTTGGCCCAAGCAACTGTTGCTGGATTTGAAACGCTTGCGAAAAAAAGGCTGCGGCGCCCTTTGTGTCGCCGCCTGCGCTCAGCA
>JBIPMW010000265.1:0-5779 GCA_044376455.1 Crocinitomicaceae bacterium
CGCAAGATCTTTCTGCGCCGTTGCTGCCGCCATGCTGAGGGGGCCTTCGGTGGCCTCCGCCAGGTGCAGGACGCGGCGAAGCAGTCGTTCGCCGGAAGCGAACCGCTTCATCCGCAAGAGATAGTTCCCCATCCAGCGAAGCGGATCGATGCAATTCCACAATGGCATGCGCGGCAGCAGTTCAGGCAGCCAGTGCTGTACTTGCGGAGCCCATTGGATCTCATCGTCATCCCCGGTCTCGCTGCAGCACTTCCACAGGAAGTTGCCGAGCATCAGCGCGCCTTCGTCTGCATCGACGTAGAACGGCGAGCTGTCGATCTTTGCGAGCCACTCGTATAGGGACTGGTGAAACAGGCGCAAGCCCTGCGGCATGTCGATCACATTCGAGCCAAGGAGATTGCGGCGGCTCGCATAGGTTTCCCGATCCCACCCCAGCGCTGTGCGTGCGAGTTCTGCCGGCATCGGTCCCGGTGCAGCCACCAGCAGGCGCAGCAGAGGCCTTACCTCGCTGTCGTAGACGCCAATCCGCTCGCCGCCGTACTTGTGCTCGAAGTTGATGCGGTACAGACTGGCCAAGCCAGGTGGTATGCGATCCAGCGCGGCAAGCGTAATGGCGCCTTCTTCCAGCCCCTGCACGAGCTGACGCAGGTAGAGGATCATGCCCTCGCTTAGTTCAAGCAGCCTGTACAAAATACGCTCCTGCTTCTGTACAGAACAGGCGAGGAAATCCGCGCGACGGCCGAGTACTGTGTGCAAGTAAGCCTGCAGGTCGTTGTGGTTGCGTGCCTCATGCGGATCGAATTCGAAGGGCGCGTAGCCTGCCAGCTTTGCAACGACATCCGGATTCGGCCGGCTCGTTACCACGAAGGCGAGCCAAGCGGGCAGTGTTGCCAGCCGCGTTACCAACAAGTCCACCAGCGCGTTGCGCCCGTGCTCGTCGGTCGCCTCGTCCAGCGCGTCGATCACCACCACCAGCCGCTGCTCACGCCAGATAAGCCCAGTCAGCGGTTCGGCAAGCAGGTGATGGAAGAGGTCGGCTTCATTCTTTTGGAGCAGCAACTCGCGCAAGCGCTGAAACTCGGCTGGGTTACCTTCCGTACCGAGACCCAGCTGCAAGCGAAGCTTGCTGCGGTAATCGTCCCAGCGGCACGCCAGTTGGAAAGCAAGGGAGCACAGCGACGTCCGTGCATCAGACCGCTCCAGGCTGTTCGATTGGCAAAACCACGCGCCCACCACCGCACTCTGATGGTTGTGTACCAGGTTCGCCGCGATGGCGCTTTTGCCCAAGCCCGGACCGCCCTTGATCCAAAGGAGACGCGATTCGGTACGCTGAGCCAGCCACTGCTCGTAGGCCTCGAACACCCATTCGCGCCCCACAAAGTCCGGAATGTGCCGTGCGATGTCGTTACTGAAAGCCACTGGCTGTAGCACTTCTCGCAGTGCCTGGATATCGCCGGTGAATTCGCTGGCAGCGCCCTCCACGAGGGTCACCAGCTGCAACAGCTTTTCTTCGTACCAGCGCGCCCAGTCCTTGCCTGGTACCTGACCGGCGTGGATCGCTCGCCACTGGCTCAAGTCCTGCCACTGCAGATGGCTTAACGTGACCGGAGGGCTGACCTCAAGAACCGGTTCCAGCAGCACTGGGTACACGGTTCCGAAGCGGTTCAGGGCTAAGGCCACCTCGTTGCGGCACACCCCCGGATCACGCGTGGAGTGCTTGGACAGGAAAGCCACGGCCAGGTCACTCTCATGCACGCCTTGCGTGATGCGCCCTCGCCAATCGTGCCAAGTGCCGATCTGCTTGTAGTCGATCCAAACCGAGTGTCCGCGCTTTTCCAGATCAATCTTGAAGGCGTCCACCAACTGCTGGTTGTCGTCGTGGCCGTAACTGAAAAAGATCGTTTTCGGAGCCGTGGCGCACGTACTGAGGCGTGCAGGCTCATTGGCTTCGGTTGTCTGATTCACGAAGCGCCCTTCGCACGACGCACACTCCCAGCACCGCGCCTTGATTTTCCAAACTGTGTCCGCGCTGCCGCAGTACGGACAGCATGACGAGCCTCGGGTCATCATCTTGGTGCCCGGTGTTTGCAGAAAAGCCGATGCCAATCGCGGCGTCGCGACGGCTCACCGGACCTAAAGGAAGATTTTTCCGATCCCATCTTCAGGTCTCCTCATTTGTCAGTCCAGCGCGCTTGATGTCACGGCTCACGAGCCACTTGCGAACCAGATTGAAGTTCAGGCGATGCGCCAGCGCCACAGCCCCCATCGACATGCCCAAGTCCTGGAACTCGGCCAGCACTTGAGCCTTGAACTCAGCGCAGTGCACGCAACCCGATGCCTTGGGATGCATAGGTGCCCATCTATTCGAACAAAGTGGGCACTGTCATCCCGGTGCCTTCACCTGGAATCAAGGTAGGAGATCTGGACGCTCACGCTGCATTAACTCCAGATTGCTTCTGTCGCGAATGAGTCCAAGAGCCTGTTTCATGGCGTGATTCCTCCTGTCGGGTGACCGGCACGTCCGGAACGGACGTACCGATTGCCTGCATAGAAGGAAGGCGCAGCGTCGTGTCAGGGGGACCGTGTAGCCAGATCTTTCAGCGCTGCAGAATGTTTCAACTTTGAGAACGCGACATGGCGCCGAGCCTTGCGAGCAGCTCGGCGACGACCCCAGAAAAGTCGCGCTCGAAGGCGTCGAGCCACTGGCAGGTCCGCAGTAGATAGCTCAGCTGCCCGCTCGGCGCGATGTCTTGCAGACGCATGGGTACGATCAGCAGCCGTCTCTCAAGAGCGATATCGACCTCGCGCGGCACATGCACCGACAGATTCGTCGTATCCGACAGGATCACCACGACTGCCTTCGCCCCGGCAAGTGCGCGACTGATTGCCACCGGATAAGGGTCCGCCGTCTCGTTGATGTTGCGCGGCGCGATCCAGCAGGCGATGCCCTTGTCCTCCAAGGCGCGGCAGGCGGCCATCGCGTGCGCAAAATCGCCCGACGCATAGCTGATGAAGACTTCGGGAACAACCCTATCGCCCGCCCCCGAAACCCTCGACGAACCGGAACTCTTCCGCGAGGCGGCGTAGCTTGCAGGGATGGAAAAAAGTTGCACGGCATCCTTAGTCGCCATGTAGGCGGCGGCCCGGGCAGGCAGGCTTGACGGCTCCCGCAGCCTGGCCGATGGCATCACTCCCGACATCATCCAGGGTGAGAAATCGTCGCGTTCGAGCGGTGCGTGCGGAAAGCCGAGACTGCCTGTGGTGTCGGTAAACTGATGCTCGATAGTCTGCTCTAAGCGCTCCAGCGCGGCCGGCGAATCCGCGGCGAAGAACTCCTCGACTTCGACGCCCGGCCGTTCCAGCCTGGCGATTAGCGTCGCCTGCATGGCCCGCACCGAATCGCTGAACGGCTGCTCGACGTCCAGCCAAGCCAGATACTTGCGCACGCCGCGCACCGCATCGGCGTCCGGCCGGTAGGCCTGGAAGTGGAGCTGATAAGCGAACGGAGCGGATGCGACTTCTTCACCTACGAAGGGGTAGAGCCGGAAATCGCAGGCCACCGGGCGATCGCCGTAGCGGTAGCCGCGATGATCGACATGCAGGTGGTAAGGCGGCAGATCCTCCGCCCACTGGTCGTACTGGTCCCCATCGGCCGCCGCGGCAATTCCGGCCGGCTGTGACGCCGACACGATGCGCCCGCAGCACTCGTGCAGCGCTTCGCGCAACTCCACCGGCGAGGTGACGAACAGCAGCGCATGGGGCTTGGCAACTCCACCCGCTACCCTCATTGCCCCGGCCAATCCGGGCTGGGCCAGGATGCCGTCGATCACCGTGGCGGGCGCCAGGTCGCCGCCCGTTAACGGCCATCGGAACAAGCAGCTAAACCATTCGCTGTCGTCGAAGCCATAGTGCGCCGAATACACGGTCGGAAGAACCGGCATCGTTCAACCTCAACCGAGGCGCTTGAACAGCCGGCGCGCGGGCTCCGGCTCCTTGCGGCCCGCGATACCTTCACGCGGCTCGCGAAGGATCTTGAAGTCGATCTCCTGATCGATCTTGTACTCCGCGACCTTGAGCTTGACCGACTTCGTGACCAGCGCGTGCACCCGTTCGATCAGACAGTTGGCATCGGTCACGTCGTATTCGTTCGGAACGCGCCAGCCGGCCTGGATCGAACGAATCTCGCACAGCAGGCCGACCGACTTGTCGTAGCCGTCGCCGATCACCTTTTCGATCCACTCGCCGCAGTTGACATGGGCATCCCAGCCAATGAATAGGTCATCGCCGTATCGGTAAACGTGCAGGAAAAGAATCGCGCGGCGAAACCGCACCACGATCTGCTCGCGCTCCTCCTTGCCTTCGACCCCCAGGTACCAGATGTTCTCGCTGGACGCTTCGAAACCTTCGGGCTGGAACTTCTGCAACAGCCTAAGCAATTCATCCCTGATCGACGTGGCGCCCATACCGACGCCTCCGGAAATGACTGTCTGCCAGGAGTCCATACGAATCGGCATACGGGGGTCCTGCGCCGGCTTGCCGGCGCTCAGCGTGTAGCGTCGCTGCGTCGATCGCCCGCGAATGAGTAGCCAGCCCGCCGCCGCCAAGAGCAGGACCCCGATTCCGAACCCAAGCGTCAGCAACCCGAGGACGGCGAGCACCTGGATGGCCAGTTTCATGGGATCCAGCCCGAGCCGTACCGGCTTGTTTTTCGCACGCCAGATGTCCACGACCCACTTGCGGCGATAGCTGAATCCGAACTTCTGCGCCACCTCCGGATCGATCAGGTAGTCGATCAGCCTGTCGGCCTGGGATTGCGAGAATTCGACGATCGACAGGTAGCGCTTCCGCTTCGCCCCGTTGTAGACCAAGACGTCCATTTCCACCGGGAACCGGTGGAACTCCCGCGTCCTCAGTTCGATGACTACAGTCATCCTGGCGGTGACTAAAGCGTCGTTCGCGTGCCGGGCCCAGGCCTCGATCCTGATCCATGGAGGCGACGTATACGGCGGCGACTTGAGCGCCAAGACTTCCGCATCCTTGCCGGCAGCGGCGTTGACGAGCAGGTCGTAAACCCGGTCCCGTTCGGCCTCGGCCAACGCCAGACTGTTCGTCTGGTTCCTGTCCACCAGCGGCTTGAAGTCCTTCATGGCCTCTTCTCCTAATTCCCCGGAAAAGAGCATAGAAACTTCAAACGCCCATTACAAGCCCGACAGACCCATGGTTAACCCCGACCTGCTCCCATCCAGCCGCGCAGCCAGATCGTGTCCCGCCGCGAAGCGTAACTCCACAGCCCGGACAGGTTGAGATGCGCACGCCGCCATTGCCACGAGGCAGCCGACGGGAACTCGGCTCACCACGCGAAGAATCGCTCTGGCGACACGCCTTGGCCACCACTTTGTGGCCCCACCGATCCACCGCGTGCACCTGAAACACGCGCCTGGACAGATCCTCCCCGAATCGTGCTGCCGCGCCGCGTGTAAGCTCCACCATGAGTTCCCCCTTTCCGCTCAAATTGAACTTCCACACGTCAATCTTGGTACCGCGATACCGCTACAGGACTGGGTAAGTCCCTTCCTATTCGCTCTGCAGTTGATTGTTCCAGCTGTGCAGTGAGGGGGCCTGGATACGCCCAGCTCATGTACCACCGCCTAGACGCTTATTTGCCGCAAGCACAGCTCTGTGACTGCTGATAGCTTTGCCAGGGATCACAGTGCTTCGTGGTCTTGCGCCGCACTCAGGCGCGCCTCGGGGTGCGCATCCCGGATCCAGCCGTAGAGCA
>JBIPMW010000278.1:0-3310 GCA_044376455.1 Crocinitomicaceae bacterium
TGTTTTTTCGATGTTCCAGGTTCGATGCAAAATAAACCAATTGCGTTTTCAACGCTTCCACTGTGGGTTCGAAAAGTGTTCGACCGCAACGTTCCGAGTCGAACATCCGTTTCGCATCTCCCGCATCGGTCGAGATAATCGCTTTTCCCGAGGCCATTGCCTCGAGGATCGATTGGCTCATACCCTCGCTGTGGCTAGTGCTCATAAAAATATCCATTGCAGCATAAAAAGGCCAAGCGTCCTTTTTTTCGCCCACGAATTGTACGGATTGGGTGATCCCTAAATCCTGGGACAACTTTTCAAGGGATTCTCGGCAAGGGCCATCCCCAACAAGGATCAAGTTCGAACTCCTTGAAATCCCATGCATGCTCCGAGGACCCGACAACTCCCCTTGTACCCCTTGGTCCTGTCCCGATGTTGAATACGCTGCAAAGCCCTTGAGTGCCAATTCAAAATTCTTTACTGGCGAGAGCCTTCCGACTACTCCAAAGAGCAAGTCACAGGGCCCGATCCCTAACTCTCGCCTTGTTTTTTCCCGCATCGCATTCCAGTTAGGGTCCGTCAATGGATTATCCGAATAGGGATTGACCAAGCCGTTGGGGATTACTTCGATGGGAAGATTCGCAAGGCCGGTCGTATCCTTGACCTTTTGAGCCGTTGCATGCGAATTGCTCATGACCAAGTCCACACGGCCTACCAAATGCCTCATCAAACGGGCCCTGAGCGCGGTTTTGATTCGACTGTGTGAAGCAGGCCCTAGAACGGTGCCCCGTTCCGCATGAATATGATGTGCACACTTTTTTCGATTCGCCCAAACGCTTTCGAAAAGCGTACCCCAATTGTGCGATTGAAGGATATCGATCCGCTGAGACTCGATCAGGTCTCCGAGTTTCCGGATCGCTCGGAAGTCCCATCCGGGTGATTTGCGCAGTTCGATGACCTGGACCTCTTGGTTCTCCACCCAATCCATCGCTTTGCCCGATCGATCTAAGCAGATGACCGTCGTGCGAAAGCGATCCTTGGGAAGACCATCGAGCAATCGGGCGATAGAACGTTCGACGCCGCCGATGTCCATCCTCAGGACAACGAATCCGATATGGATCTTGCGACTCACGATAAGGCCTTGTTGAAAACATCAGCGAGTTGACCGGTAAGTCGTTTGGCGTCATAGGTCGTACGAGCTAGCCCCCTAGCGGCCTGGAGTTTGGGGCTCGCGAGCATGTCCAAAATCCTTTCGATTGCAGCCGCAATACCCTCGACGTCTCGGCTAGGGGCGCATGCTCCCCCGGAGCGACAGACGATCGCTTCGGTGCATGGACTGTCGCTTACCGAGAGGATCGGCTGATCAAAGGCCATCATCTCGAACACTTTTGCGGGGACCATGAACGGAGCGTCGGGTTGGACGATCACCAACACATCGGAATCCTGCATGGCTTGCAAGACCTGCAGGTGCGGGACTGGTGGTTCGATCGAAACATGCTCTTGCAATCCTAGGGAATGCACCAAAGATTCTGCATTGTAGTGCGGATCGATCGATCCGATTTGCCGAAAACGAACATGCTTACCTTTTTCCTTGAGTAGAGCAACGGCCTTGATCAGGGGGACAGGATCACGATGGCCATAAAGATTTCCAGGGTGAACCAAGACGGGGCAAGGATTGGATTGAGTTGGCTTGTTGAGATTGGCAACCTGTTCGACTAGCTGCGAATCGAGACCGTTGGGGATACAGGAGAACTTCGAGTGCTGATTCGCATAATGCTTTTGAAAGTCTTGCAAGCTTGATTCCGTGTTGAGGATTACCTGGCTTGCTCCACCGACGACTCGCTGTTCGAACCATGGAAGGACGTAGTCGCGTAGTGGGTTATCTTTGTTTTTCCAGGGTTTACGGCCCCAAGGATCCCTCAGGTCGACGACCAAAGGAATTTTGCATCGTTTGGAGATTGCGAGGGCTCCAAGATGAGTCGAATGGGGTGGTCCGCTGGAAAAGACGACCAGGGCATGGTGCTCCCGAGCCAGATCCGAACCTCGTTGGCTAGCGAGTTTCGCCCAAGAGTAATTTTTGTCCGGGGTTTCGGTGAGCAACCTTACCAAAGGGCGAATGCTATTCTTTATGTATTCCTTTAAACCGCCATTGGGTTTTGATGTAGGTACGGATGTATTTTGTGTTGAAGGTCCATTGATGGTGTCTCTGGAACTTAGTCTCTCGACGAGGATACCTTCGGGCAGAGACTTCATCAATTCATCGGTGTTGTCTTGGTTGTTTCCCATGGTCAGGACGATTGGATTCCATCCAAATGCCCGCAGGTATCGGCAGAATCGAAGCGATCGATGAACACCTGGAGTGATCTTCGGAGGAAACTCGGTCAGTAGCAGGAGGCAGTTTTTCAAAACGGGTCTCAGTGTTATCCTTGATTCTCTTTCAACAGGCAATTTGGTTGTTGGGTCAACGCATTAAAGAGATGATCCATAAATGGCTTGCCACGAATCGCCCGAATCGGAGCTTTACCAACGATTGTCGTTTTTAGGATATTGAGTTGGGTTAAAGCTTGGTTCAAACCAGCTAGATTTCTAGCGATACCGCCTTGGTGTAGTGCTAGACGTCTTTCATGGACTTTTCCGTGCCGATCGATCAGCTTGAATCCGCAAGTTTCTGTCTGCATCAAGTAGGGGACGCAGGCGAGCGCTTCACAGCAATGGTAGGACGTGTTGGAATCCAGCGGAGCACCTAAGAAAAGTAGTGTCGCGTCTTGCTCGAGCAGGCGATGGTAGGGGGTACCTTGACCACAGGGGGTCGAAGCATCTTCATGATGCTGGGTAATCTCCTCGGCACGCGGGCCGATGGCAGCGACCGAATGGGTTGGGTGTAAGCTACGCAATGCGTGGGGTTGTTTTCGAAACCATTCGGTCAGGGCGCCGACGCAACTGGGCGTTTCTCTGGCATCAAAAATGCGGGCCCCTTGATTCATCAGATTCCAGGAGTGCGTCGGTAGGACAATCGTACCCTGAGAGCCTAGGTGTGCGATGATTCCATCCAAGAGAGTTTGGGGGCCCCCGGCTACATAGCCCAGGGAGGACAGGGAGCTATGGACCAGTACGGGATTATCCTTTGGAACGCCGAGGGCTTCGAGACTCTGCTGAATGTTCGCAGCGCGGATTTTCGGCGCAAAGCAAGCTCGCAAGGCGTTTTTGATATTTTTTTTGATTTTAGAACGCAATGTTGCCACTATTCACATGCCGATGAAGACGTTAGGAAAACGGAACCGCAGGAGCACAGCAACGACTTGCTCGATTCCATCAGTTGCTCGATTCC
>JBIPMW010000206.1:0-3307 GCA_044376455.1 Crocinitomicaceae bacterium
TGCTGCCTACGCGGTAGAACCGCGCTACCAAGTCACACAACTCGAACCTGGTGCCGTCAATTCAGAAAAACTGACTGCATCCGACCTAATCGTACTCAATGGTCTTGATGACATCCCGACAGGGCTGAGGCCCGATTTAATTGAAGCGGTAGCTAATGGCCACAAATTACTCATCATACCTGGTGCCAAAATTGCGACACAGAGCTACAATCCTTTACTTGAAGCACTTCAATTACCTCAACTTGGAGCCATCACTACATCGGGTTTGCAATTGCAAAAAATCGCCTACGACGACCCCTTCTTTAAAGGTGTTTTTGAAAAGCAATTACAACGCTTACAAACACCAATTGTATCCAAACATTACGATGTCAAAGGACAGCGCCAAAGCGTTGCCATTCCTTTGCTTACACTCCGTTCTGGTCAGGCATTATTTCTCAGTGCGCGCCAAAATGCTTTTCTTTTTACTGCATCATTAGATCCTTCTTTCGGTAGCTTGGCACAACAAACTTTATTTCCTACCATCTTACTGCGTTGCGGAGAGTTTGCGGCTCAACGCTACCCTTTACATGCCATCATCGGACAAGACGCACAAGTTGGCATCAGAGCTCAAGCACCCGGAGACCTCCCAATAAAGATGAATACCAAAGATTTTGAGTTCATCCCACAGATTAGAAAAATGGAAGGGCTCATCCAAATAAACTTGAGTGGACCTTCTGCACTAGAGAAATTGAAAGCCGGAATTTATCAACTCCTTGCACCAGAACCAATTGGGCAACTGGCACTCAATTATCCAAGAACAGAATCGCGGCTGAACTACCTAAATTCTCAAGATCTACAAGATTTATTCGCGTCCAACGGCATAAAAAATTGTAAATTTAACAGCATCAAAGATGGTCAGAGCCTTGCAGCACTCCAAATTGATCAAGTGGCCTATTACTGGCGTGTCTTGCTCCTATTGAGTTTGTTGTTCTTATTGCTCGAGCTTGCTTTGTTAAAATGGTGGAAATGAAAATTCAACTCAATCAGGTCCGAATCTACGACCCACAATCCAAGTACAACAACAAGGTACTTGATATCCTTATTGAAAATGGCCACATCAGTCAGGTGGCACCAAAAATCAATGCTGCAGATGCCCTGCAATTGAGTTCACCAGAACTTGCTGTCGCTCCGGGCTTCATTGACTTAAAGGCCGATTTTTGTGACCCAGGATACGAGCACAAAGAAACCATACAAAATGGTCTCGAAGCTGCAAGCCTTGCAGGCTTCACGCAAGTTTATATCCAGCCAGTTACACAACCTGTAATGGATACCAAAGGCCAAGTGACCTACGCCCAACAAAAAGCACAAGGAGCCACTACTTTTTTGGGTGTCAATGGCGCCCTAACCAAAGGGTTACATGGTGAAGAACTCGCAGAAATGTATGACCTCTTCACCCATGGCGTTCGTTTATTTACAGATGATAACCATGCTGTCAATGCCGGCATACTACAACGCGCTTTACTTTACACCCGAGATTTCGGTGGACGTGTCAGTGTTTTTCCAAGAAACAGTTCACTGAGTGGAAAAGGCCAAGTCAACGAAGGCATCGCTTCTACACGTACCGGTCTTAAAGCAGATCCACATTTATCTGAAATCATTGAAACAGAGCGCAACCTCCGCATATTGGCATACACTGGCGGTAAATTACACCTCAGCGGCCTAAGCACCGCCGAAGCGGTTCAACTTGTGAGAAAAGCCAAAAAAGAAGGCTTAGATGTCACAGCCGATGTCCACCTTATGAACCTTTGCTTTACAGAAAGTGCCATGTTACAATTTGATACGCGCTTTAAAGTACTTCCTGTCTTGCGCACTGAAACTGATCAAAAAGCACTTTGGGATGGTGTCTTGGATGGCACTATTGATGCCATAGTTAGTGACCATCGCCCCGGAGACCTCGAAGAAAAAGACCTTGAATTCGACCTCGCGCACTTTGGTTCACCACAACTAGAAACTTTTTTTGCTGCCCTTAACACTTACAGCAATAAAGATTTAGCGCTCATTTTACAAGCGTTAAATGTAGGCCCTCGAAAAGTATTAGGACTTGAATCAAACATCATTGAGGAGGGTTCTTTTGCGGAACTCACACTTTTTGACCGAAGTCTTCCTTATTTGCCAAATATGCATCCAGAACAGCTCCGTTTTAGCCCGTTTAAAGATGCTACACTTCAGGGGCAAATCAGAGGTGTCATCAGAGGTGAATTGGCATCAATAGTAGACTAACCTATGTCGCGTAGCTCTTTTCTAAAAGAATTTTTCAAGGCCAATCGAATGGTTGGCTCTGTGCTTCCGAGTTCTCGTTTTTTGAGTTCCAAAATGATGGCTCCAATTGATTTTAGCCAAGCGAAACTCATTATTGAACTAGGTCCAGGAACTGGTGTGTTCACCAAGGCACTCATCCAAGCAATGCCGAAAGATTGTCAATTGTTAGTCATTGAGCTCAACGATGCATTTTTTGGCAATTTAAAAAAGCAAATTACTTCACCACAGGTCAAACTCATCCATGGATCTGCCACTGATATCAACCAGTACTTGAAAGAAATGGGGCTCGACCACGCCGACTACATCATTTCCTCTTTACCCCTCTCTAATTTTCCAAAAGAATTGCGCAATACCATTCTTACAAGCAGTAAAAATAGCTTGACCCCTGCCGGAAAATTTATACAATTTCAGTATTCCCGTGGACTCAAAAAAATGTACGGTGACTATTTTTCAAACGTTGAAATAGCATACACGCTATTCAACTTCCCACCTGCCTTCATTTACACCTGTTCAAATAGCTGATTTCTTTTGCCTATCTTTGCGCAAAAATTTTCAGCATGCTTTCGGTATCCAACCTCTCCCTTCAATTTGGTAAACGCGTCTTATTTGACGAAGTCAATGTGAAATTTGTCAATGGCAATTGCTATGGCGTTATCGGTGCCAATGGTGCGGGTAAATCGACATTCCTCAAAATCCTTACCGGTGACCAAGACCCAACTACTGGGCGCGTAGAACTCGAGCCAGGCAAGCGCATGGCAGTGTTGAAACAAAACCACTTTGAGTTCGACCAATGTCAAGTTTTGCAAACGGTCATCATGGGGCACAAACGCCTTTATGAAATCATGGTTGAAAAGGATGCGCTTTATGCCAAAGAAGATTTTTCTGAAGAAGACGGCATGAAAACCGCTGAACTCGAAGGAGAATTTGCTGATTTAGAAGGATGGAATGCCGAAACTGATGCGGCTACCTTGCTGAGTAATTTGGGTATTGATGAGTCGAAACATTATTT
>JBIPMW010000056.1:0-10360 GCA_044376455.1 Crocinitomicaceae bacterium
TAATTGTTTTTGGCCAACATCTACACAATAGCAGCGCTTCAATTCACGGCTCAATAAAACTTCCGTGAAGCCTCCGGTACTAGCGCCTAAATCCATAAAGGTTTGGTCCTTGACCTCAATTCCCCAGTGATCAAGCGCTGCTATGAGTTTGAAAGCAGCTCTAGAAACCCAAGGGATTTCTTCTGCCATTAATTCAATGACAGCATCAGTCGGTACTTTTTTACCTGGCTTGGAGAAGAGCTTGCCATTGACTTTAACGCCATATTTTTTAACGAGTTCTTCAGCACGTACTCTAGTGCTGACAAGCCCACGTTCGAGTAAAATTTTATCAATGCGTTCTTCCATTATTCAGGGTAAATAAAGAGTATTTTATCTGGCCAACCTTCTATTTGTAAATAGGTTGGGGCGTCTTTGACAAACTTATGCGCCAATGGCTTGAGGTCAAAATGAAGTTCTCCTTGAAAATTCCCGTTTTTGTCCATGTCTTTTTTGCCCGCAAGTTGCTCGCCTATGACGAATTTACAACCGCGAATGGGTGGGAAGGATTTAGCCAGCATCGGGCTACCGACCAAGTGAATTTTACCCGGGTTAAAAGCACAATTAAATTTCACCGTAAGGATACCTTCAGTCACGGAAATGGTATCAATTTGAAGGGGCGCTGAATCTTGTATATATAGGGTTTCGTCGATTTGAGACATTTGAATTTCTATGCTAGAGTGATCCATTAAAGGAGCGCTTACGCGTTTGGATCTCGGAATAAAACAAGAGGTCATTAAAAATGTCAAAGGAAGGATAAAAAGTAATTTCATGGCGAGTTGTTTGACAAGTATCCTCAAAAGTACGACCAATTGCGCAAAGAGTCCTATTTTTGCAAGACCAATGAAGACGAAAACCCTTAAAAAAAATAAAGTCAATGTCATCACATTAGGCTGTTCCAAGAATACTTTTGATTCTGAACTCATGATGGCACAATTGAAAGCCAATCAGTTTGATGTAGAACACGAGGCGCAGCAAGACGACGCAGAAATCGTGATCATCAATACCTGTGGCTTTATCGACAACGCCAAACAAGAATCAATAGACACCATTTTACGTTATGCAGAGGCCAAACAAGAGGGTTTGGTAGAAAAAGTGTACGTGACAGGTTGTTTATCTGAGCGTTACCGAGACGATTTAGAAAAGGAAATCCCCGAAGTGGATGCTTACTTTGGTACGCGCGAATTACCGCGCTTGCTCAAAACACTCAAAGCAGACTACAAGCACGAACTTGTGGGTGAGCGCATCCTGACAACGCCTAGTCATTACGCATATTTCAAGATAGCCGAAGGTTGTGACCGTCCGTGTTCGTTTTGTGCCATTCCGCTCATGCGAGGCAAGCACCTTTCAACCCCAATCGAAGACCTTGTCTTACAAGCCAAAGGTTTGGTGGCAAAGGGTGTCAAAGAAATCATGCTCATTGCACAAGACCTGACCTATTACGGTTTGGACCTTTACAAAAAGCGTGCGCTCTCCGATTTGCTCAAGCGCTTATCAGATATTGAAGGCCTAGATTGGATTCGTTTACATTACGCGTATCCATCTGGTTTCCCGATGGATGTACTCGATGTAATGGCTGAGCGAGACAACATTTGTAAGTACCTCGATATGCCGTTGCAACACGGATCCACGAAAATTCTTCAAGCCATGCGTCGTGGTATCACCCGCGAAAAAACCGAAGAACTTGTGGCTCAAATCAGGGCTAAGGTGCCAGGTTTGGCCTTGCGAACTACCCTTATTGCTGGTTATCCGGGCGAAACGGACGCCGATTTTCAAGAAATGTACGATTTTGTCGAGCGCACGCGCTTTGATCGCCTCGGAATTTTTACCTACTCCCACGAGGAAAACACACACGCCTATCAATTTATTGATGATATTGCTGCAAAACTCAAAAAGGAGCGTGCCGATCAAATCATGGAGTTGCAAAGTGGCATTTCCTACGAGCTCAATCAACTAAGAGTGGGCCAGACCTACAAAGTTTTATTTGATCGGGTTGAGGGGGATTACTTTGTGGGGCGTACCGAATTTGATTCACCAGATGTCGACAACGAAGTCCTCGTTAAAAAAGATAGTGCATATGTTCGATTAGGCGATTTTTCGCGTATCCTCATACACGAAGCAGATCATTATGATTTATATGGCAAAGTTGTCTTGTAATTGGAGGTTTTTTTGTGGCATACTAGCCATTTTTGTATTGGCTGGTTGTGGGCATGAAAATCCAGCCCGCCTGACGCAATTTGACTTGCTAGAAAACTGCGCTAAAGCCAAACCTTTGAAGCAAACTGTTGGCCACTTGCAAACAACAAACATTCAAATTACTTACCCCCAATTTGGCAAGCATCCGTTTAGTCAATTAATGACGCATTTGCTGCTGCTCGATACTACGGGCATATATTGTGTTGACCAACGAGCACTAGATATCACATATCAGGTGCGTTGGGCTACCAAAAATGTACTTAGTTTGCGTCAAGAAGTGTTGCTTGATTGTCCCATGAGTCAGGGTAAGCGCAAAACGACATTCGAGCATTTGTATACCCTTTTGAATGATACCATTTATAAACTTAATGTGGAAGGTTCGCCGACACTGTTGCAAGAAATTCAAGTTGCCTTGAAAAAAAGAACTGCACCTTATTGTAGTCCGCCGAAAATTGAAGAAGTTTTTCCGGTCATACATCGCGGTCATATTGAGGTCACGCCGCACTATGCCAGTGCACTTTGCGATACCACGTTTAGACGCCCAACCATTCAAAGAAAAGACCTTCGTCTGACTGGTAATAAGGTTTTTTTAGTCTTGAAATCATAGAAGCCCTTTGCTTTTGCGCTGCTATTTGCAGAAGAACCTTATCTTTGAAATAAAATTTCAAACATGGGTTTACTAGACAATAAAGTCGTTTTAATTACCGGAGCATCCCGCGGTATTGGTAAAGCAATTGCAGAAGAGTGCGTTGCTCAAGGAGCCAAAGTAGCTTTCACATATTTATCATCTGAAGAAAAAGCACGTGCCCTCGAGGCAGAACTGAGCGCAAATGGTGGTGTTGCGAAAGGTTTTAAATCCGACGCTTCAAATTTTGAACAAGCACAAACTTTAGTTGATCAGGTCGTTGAAGCTTTTGGCACCGTTGATGTCTTAGTGAATAATGCAGGTATCACGCGTGACACCTTGTTGCTGCGCATGACCGAAGAGCAATGGGATGAAGTGATCAATACAAATCTAAAATCTGCTTTCAACCTGACTAAAGCCGTTCAAAAACCAATGCTCAAAGCAAGAGCTGGCTCAATTATCAACATGAGTTCTGTCGTAGGTGTGAAAGGTAATGCAGGTCAGGCAAATTATGCTGCTTCTAAGGCAGGTCTGATTGGTTTTACAAAATCTGTGGCGGCAGAGCTTGGTTCTAGAAATATTCGTTGTAATGCCATTGCACCTGGTTTCATCGAAACTGAAATGACAGAAGTCCTGGATCAACAAGTTGTCGAGTCATGGAGAAACAGCATTCCGCTCAAAAGAGGTGGTCAGCCCATCGATGTAGCCAATGCTACGGTTTTCTTGGCTTCTGAAATGTCTGCCTATATCACTGGTCAAACATTGCATGTTTGCGGTGGTATGTTAATGTAAGCTTATGAATATACGTCCGAGGCGCAATCGTAAAAGCGCAACCATTCGTCAGATGGTAGAAGAGACGCAAATCAGTGCGGCACATCTTATCTACCCGATATTCTTAAAAGATGGCCATGGCATCAAGGAGGAAGTTCTTTCTTTACCCAACAATTTCCGTTGGTCTATAGATAAGCTTTTGCCTGAAATTGAGGCCTGTATGGAGCTCGGGGTAAAAACCTTTGATATTTTTCCTGCTGTTGATGACGCACTCAAGGATCAAATGGCCAGCTACAGCTGGGCTTCCGATAATTTTTATTTAAAAGCTATTCAGCAGATCAAAGAAAGATTTCCAGAAGCAGTAGTCATGAGTGATGTTGCAATGGATCCTTACTCTTCAGATGGCCACGACGGCTTGGTCAGAGATGGGCAAATCGTCAACGACGAAACCTTACCCATTTTAGCCAACATGGCCCTGGCACAAGCCCAGGCAGGTGTGGATATCATTGGCCCTTCTGACATGATGGATGGCAGGGTTGGTTATTTGCGCTCAGAACTTGATGCGGCGGGTTTTACCGATGTTTCTATCATGTCTTACACGGCCAAATATGCCAGTGCTTTTTACGGACCCTTCCGCGATGCGCTCAATTCAGCCCCAAAGTCAGGCGATAAAATGACATATCAAATGAATCCGGCCAATAAAAGAGAAGCCTTGCTAGAAGCGCAACTCGACTTTGACGAAGGAGCAGATATGCTCATGGTGAAGCCTGCTTTATGTTATTTAGACATCATTACCTTGCTCAAAGAAAATTTCCCAATCCCAGTTACGGCTTACAACGTAAGTGGTGAATGCGCCATGGTTTACGCTGCTGCCAAAAACGGCTGGCTCGATTACGACCGCGCTGTTCATGAAATGCTTATCAGTATGCGCAGGGCAGGGGCCGATGCAATCCTGACTTACTTTGCCAAAGATTTTGCCCAACAAATCAAAAACGCTTAATTCATACTTGAATGGCTATTGAACTTACCTCCAATTACCTGAGCCTTGAAGCTTTCGAGGATTTATTAAAAAGTACAGAGTCCCTAGCGCTCAGTACTGAATTAAAAGAGGGTATCTTAAAGTGCCGTACTTATATCGATCAAAAGATCACCCAAACAGACCAGCTCATTTACGGAGTCAATACAGGGTTTGGATCTTTGTGTGACACGGCCGTAGGAAAAGAAGACCTTGAAGCCCTGCAGCGCAACTTAGTTTGTTCGCATGCTTGTGGCATCGGAGAAGAGGTGCCGCAGGAAATCGTCAAGCGCATGTTATTGCTAAAGGTGTTGGGCTTGTCTAAAGGCGCCTCGGGTGTTCGTCTAGAAACCATTGAAAGGTTGTTGTTTTTATACAATCATCAAATTTACCCGCGTGTATTTCAGCAAGGAAGTTTAGGCGCATCTGGTGATTTAGCGCCGTTGGCACATCTGTCTTTGCCTTTGATTGGAGAAGGAGAAGTATATATTGATAATCAGTTATATAGTTCATCTGAATTAAAGAAAAGATTTAATTTAGAGCCACTTGTTCTGCAGTCCAAAGAAGGTCTTGCTTTATTGAACGGAACACAGTTTATGTCAGCTTATGCGAGTTTTGCCATTGATAAAGCTTACCGTCTTTTTGACGGCTTTAATCAGATAGCGGCGCTGTCTTTGGAAGCTTATGATGGCCGTATTGAACCTTTCTCGGCGAATGTCAATGAAATCAGAAATCAAGAAGGTCAAATTCGGGTAGCTGCATGGTTCAGAGAAACGCTCAAAGGCAGTCAAATTATTGCGCAAGCCAAAGCACATGTCCAAGACCCGTATTCGTTTCGATGTATTCCACAAGTGCACGGTGCAAGCCTAGACACATTGCAGCATGCTGCAAAAATCATAGAAAGAGAAATCTCTGCGGTCACCGACAATCCTACCATTTTCTTTGAAGAAGATCAAGTAGTTTCAGCAGGTAATTTTCATGGACAGCCCCTGGCCTTGATCCTGGACTTTATGGCAATTGCCATGGCTGAGCTCGGTAGTATTTCTGAGCGCAGAACCTACAAACTCATTTCCGGAACCCGCGGTTTGCCTCCATTTTTAGTAAAAAATCCAGGTCTTAACTCAGGTCTTATGATCACGCAATATACAAGCGCCTCTATTGTCAGTCAGAACAAACAACTTTGTACGCCTGCCAGTATCGACACAATTGATAGCAGCAACGGCCAAGAAGACCACGTCAGTATGGGTGCCAATGCTGCAACAAAGCTCTACAGAGTTTTGGACAATTGCCAGAAAATTTTAGCCATTGAACTCATTCATGCTGCCCAAGGTCTAGAATTCAGACGACCTTTACAAAGTTCCGTTTGGCTAGAAGATTTATATGCACAATTCAGGGGAGTCGTTCCGAGCCTAGACACTGACCGCATTTTGGCCACTGATATGCATGCAGCTTACCATTTTATTCAACAACTGACTAGCCATGACTGATTTTCAAGAAATCAATGAAACACCCAAAAGACCCGTATTTTTATTGGTTTTGGTCATCCTTTCGAGTATCAATATTGGCATCAGTTCAATTGGTTCCTTGACCGCCGTGTTGGGTGCAAAACCCGATGCTGAAATGGTTAAAAAAGCGCTTCTAGACTACGCTGAAATGCGCGAGCAACTTGAAAAAGCGGGTGCCGCTGAATACACCTATATTGTGGATCAAATGCAAACGGTTACCACCAATATGTTCAGTCATTTTCATACCTATAATGCGATACAATTGGTTTTTTTACTGCTTGGTCTGACGGGTGTTATTTTAATGTATCAGCGCAAAAGACTCGGCTTTCATTTTTACATCGTTTACAGCATTGGTTTGGTCTTATTGCCTTACTTTTTCAATTCTATGCATCAGATCCCTACCATTCTAACCGTTGTTGGCGTCTTATACGGAGCGGTTTGGGTCTTTATGTATGGTAGAAATCTGCATTGGATCAATAAGTAAAGCCTAAAATATTTTTCCAGGATTCAAAATGCCATTTGGATCAAACACTTTTTTGATACCGCGCATTAAATCTAATCCTGTTTGGCTAAATGCTAAGTCCATGTAGGGCTTCTGAACCAAGCCGATCCCATGTTCTCCGGAAATCGTTCCGCCCATTTGAATGACTTCCGTAAATAACTCCCTAATTGCGGTAGTTAATTCTTCTTTCCAAAACGCTTCGCTGAGTTCACCTTTGATGATATTGACATGCAAATTGCCATCGCCTGCATGCCCATAACAAACCGATTCAAAACCATATTTTTGGCCTATTGCTTTTACCGTGGCAAGTAGTTTAGGTAATTGGTATCGCGGCACAACCGTATCTTCTTCCTTGTAAACCGATTGTACTTTAACGGCTTCACCTACTTTTCTGCGCAAACTCCAAAGTGCTGTTTTTTGTGCATCAGATTCGGCAAATAATATTTCATCAGTCTGAAACTGGTCCAAAACAGCTAAAATACCCTCGCATTCCTTCATGAGTTGTTCTGGATCGAAACCGTCCACTTCTATTAGGAGGTGTGCGGCATGCGTATCCTTGACCTCGATGGTGTAATCACCAGAAAATGATTGTGACCAACGCAAGGCATTTTGCTCCATGAATTCAAGGCCACTTGGCGTTATTCCGGCTTGGAAAATTGCAGCAACAGCCTCACATGCTTGCTGCGCATCAAAGAATGGCACCAACATTAGTAGGTCATGGGTAGGGTGGGGCAAAAGTTTCAAAACAATTTTGGTCACGATGGCTAGCGTGCCCTCGGATCCAACAACAAGTTGAGTCAGGTTATAACCTGTGGCATTTTTTAAAACATTTGCGCCGGTCCACATGACCGTGCCGTTTGCCAATACGATTTCTAAATTGAGTACGTAATCCTTCGTGACACCGTATTTTACCGCTTTAGGCCCGCCTGAATTTTCAGAAATATTGCCGCCGATAAAACAAGAGCCTTTGCTTGCGGGGTCAGGTGGGTAAAACAATCCTTTTTCCCGAACTGCGTTTTGCAATTCTTCGGTGATGACACCTGGTTCCGTAACGACTTGCGCATTCTTGACATCAATATCAATGATGCGATTGAGTTTTTCTGTGGAAAGCAACACGCCGCCATGAATCGGTAAGCAACCGCCACTCAATCCTGTTCGGGCACCTGCAGCTGTGACCGCAAGCTTGTGCTCATTGCAGTAATGCATGATTTTTGAAACCTCTTCGGTATTGACCGGAAGAAGCACCAGGCCAGGGTAGAAAACTAAATCTTCGGTGTGGTCATGGCTGTAAGCTTCTAAATGAGCGCGCTCACTGAGGCAGCGCCCCGGTAGCAATTGCTCAAAGTAAAGTAGATCAACTGCATTAGGTTGATTGAATTCGTCTGAAAATTGTTGGCTTTGCATGACTGCGAACATAAGTAAAATTGCTGAATTGTTGCCGCCGGTTCTTTTTAATTTTATCTTTGAATTGAAAATGAAACACATGTCTCAAGAAGTATATCTCATCGATGGTATTCGCAGTGCCATTGGAAATTTTGGAGGAAGCATCGCTCCGTTGCGTGCCGATGATTTGGCAGCTCAAGTCTTAGCCGCGCTCATCGCGCGTCACCCAGACCTTGATTTGAAGTCCATCGAAGATGTGATTTTAGGTTGTGCCAATCAGGCGGGTGAAGACAATCGCAATGTAGCGCGTATGGCCAGTTTGTTGGCAGGTTTGCCAATTGAAGTACCAGGTGAGACAGTCAATCGCTTGTGTGCATCAGGAATGTCAGCGGCTATCAACGCCACGCGCGCCTTGCGTTTAAACGAAGGTAGCCTATATATTGCAGGTGGTGTTGAACACATGACACGTGGGCCATGGGTGATCTCAAAAACCTCTTCGGCCTATGGCCGCGATGCCCAGATGTACGATTCCTCTTTTGGCTGGCGTTTCATCAATCCAAAAATGGAGGCGCTTTATGGCGTTGACAGCATGGGTATGACCGCCGAAAATCTCGCCGACAAATATCAAATTTCCCGAGCGGATCAAGATGCTTTTGCGGCCTGGAGTCAGCAAAAAACTGCAGCGGCTCAAGCAAGAGGTTTTTACCAGGGTGAGATAACAGCCCTTGAAATCCCTCAAAAACGCGGAGAAACCATCTTCTTTGATCAAGACGAATTTGCGCGGGCCAATACCACAGCTGGAACACTCGGTAAGCTCAAGCCTGCCTTTAAAAAAGAGGGAAGCGTTACTGCTGGCAATGCTTCGGGGCTCAACGACGGCGCCGCAGCTTTGCTATTAGCCAATGAAACAGGCGTTCAACAACACAAACTCAAGCCAATGGCTAAAATATTGTCGGCTGCAGTAGCGGGCGTCGAGCCAAGCATCATGGGGATAGGACCTGTTCCGGCAAGCCAGAAGGCGCTGCAACGAGCGGGCCTCAGCCTTGATCAAATGGATGTTATTGAAATCAATGAAGCTTTTGCGGCTCAGGTTTTAGCTTGTTCCAGAGCATTAGGTTTGAAAGACAATGACCCAAGAATCAACCCGAATGGTGGTGCTATTTCACTTGGGCATCCTCTCGGAATGTCGGGTGCACGCTTATTATTAACAGCAGCAAGGCAACTTCAACAAACCAATCAGCGTTATGCGTTAGTGACCATGTGTATTGGTGTCGGTCAAGGTTATGCTACCGTCATAGAAAAATGCTAAAGTGAAAACCGTCTACTTTTTTTGTATCCTTTTTGTTTTCAGCGCTTGTAAAAAAGAAGCGACAAGTTGGAATGCTGATTGGGAAATCCCTGTGCTCAAGGATACCTTGGATCTGTCAAATTACTACAATGATTCGACACTTTCCTTGAATGGCTCACAAATCAACATTGCATTAAGCAGAACCCTACTGGATATCGGTTTAGCAGAGCTCATCAAGATCCCGGATACCACCATTAGCCAGCAATTTCAGACCGTTTTTACTGTCAACAACGTGACACCCGGTTTTACCTTTGTCAATAGCGTCAAAACGCATGAGCTAGACCTCAATGATATCCAACTCAAAAAAGTTCGGGTGAAGTCTGGGCGTGTAAGGTTAAAAGTATATAACCCTCTAAATACTGCAGTGCTCTACCAAGTTGAGTTGCCAGGTGTTACGCTAAACGGCCAGTCTTTTGTGCAAAACTTTGTGGTTGCTGCAGGTACTGTTCAAAACCCAACGGTTAGCTATGAAACTATAGATTTGAGTCAGTACCAAATTGATCTAGGTGGGGCTCAGGATTTAGAATTCAACAAACTTCAATCTAAACTCACATTAAAAACCGATCCAAACGGGCCAACCGTGTCGATTTATTCCAATCAAATGTTTAAATACGAAGCGAGTTTTCAAGATTTGGTTTTTGACTATGCCAGAGGTTTTTTTGGCACAGCGCTGCTCAATGAGCAGCAAGCTTTTCACTTACCTTACCTCGATCAAATTGTTGCAGGAACGCTTGATTTACCCAATTTAGCGATGGACGTCATCATTGAAAACGGATTTAAGGTAGCCCTAAGAGGTCAGCTTTCATCCTTACAGGCCATCAATACGCAAGGTCAGTCCATTCATCTTCAGGCTCCGGCTATTGGCTCCGACTTTTTTCTATCGCCAGCTCTAGGTTCTTGGTCCACACTTGAGCCAAGTTCCTTGACTTTACACTTTGATGCCAATAACAGTAATATTGAAAACTATATGGAGAATTTA
>JBIPMW010000354.1:0-3280 GCA_044376455.1 Crocinitomicaceae bacterium
TCTCGGTCTTCAAGGCGGCTGGACCGAACGAGGTGTACCCCCATTGGACATACGGGCCAGCCGAGTACGGCTGGGTCCTGCAGGCCAAGCAGATCAACCACGGCGTTCAGATCGAGGTCTACTACGCGGACGGCGTGGATCTCGACGTGGACAGCGACAACGTCGGCGGTGTGCAGCGTTCCGCCGCCGAAGACGCTATCGAGGACATCACCGACAAGGCCGGCCGTGGCATCGATGCTACGCCGGGCCTGTACCTGCAGGTTCAGGATGAGGACAGCGACGGTGACGGCCTCGTCAATTGGGCCGACGGCTTCAACGGCATCGGCGATGAACTCGACATCGATGATGTATCAGCTGGCGCGACGTTCGCCCCGCTCTGGTTCCAGATTCCTGCTTGGGTCTACGCCCCCGACGCGACGCTCGAGATGATCTATTCGGCCTCGGATCCCTCCGCCGCGGTCATGGATCCTCATTACCACTCCTGGGATCGCCCGACCGACGGCCACCTCCGCATTTGGACGAAGGATGCGTTCCTGCCCCGCAACCGCGCTTCAATCCAAGACGGCGGAGACTACGTCGCCCCAACCAGTCGCACGGCCCGTAGCTACACGCTGGCGGAACTGGGCCTGCAGCCCGGCGACAACCGCCTGTTCCTCGAAGCAATTCAGGAAAGCACCACCACCGCCCAGCAGGAAATCACGTTCCGGCTGACCCCGCGGTTCGCCGGCCAGCCGGCAGCCTTCACGCTTACCGATACCGTGCGGGCGACCACGGCCCGGATCGAGGTGCTCGCCGACAACCGGGACGGCACGCCGGCGTTTCCGACGTTCGGCCTGACGGCCACTCGGATGCCGAACCCGAATGCGGGACTCTCCGGCCTCGTGCCCGACATCACGCAGGCCTACACGATCAACGTCTACGATCCCCGCGGCCCGCAGACGATCCAACGCGTCTACGTCGCCGACAAGAGGCTCTCACTCTCGCAGTCCAGCACCGCCCGCTATACGACGCCCCAGTTTCTCGCCGTACCGGAAGAGGACCTGCCGCTTATTGCCGCGAACCTGCCGGTGGAAGGGCTGCTCGACGGGCCGCTCCGTCCGTCGGACGTGATCGGCCAAGCGATCGTCGTGCCCGTCTCGGGGACGATGGTTCATATCCGGTACAACGGCGAGACCACCCTCGGCTTGATCACGAAGGACGCAGCCGAAAAGGCAATAGCACTGCTACGGCAGGTCGTCACGCAAGTGGATGCCCGGTTGGGGGATTTCAATCCGCTGAAGGGTAACGAGGGCGGCGATCAGGGCCCCGGCCAATACCTCCGCGAAGACCCCGGCGCGATGGGTAAGGAGGCCGAAACGCGGATTCATAACCGCTTCGCCGACATCGCCAAGAATCATCCAAACATAAAGACCCGCCAACTCGCATCCCAGTTTCGCAAGGGAATCGTGGTCGATGCCATGGGCATCGTGAAGGAAGTTGCCAACAAGAAGGACGACGTCCAGCTCGACCTCGTCTTCGTGCGCAAGGGCTACGAGCCAGTGGTTGGCCAGCCACTTGCCAGGGATTCCGTCATCGTGATCGAAGTAAGGTCCTCCCTTAGTGGGTCACTGACCAAAGAGAGTTTGGCTGCCCGCGAAGCGCTCAGTGCCCGCCCTGTGGCAGTTGCAAACTTCAACTGGCGTTACAAGCAGGTTGCGGACGGAGTCTTCGAAGTCGCCGAACACAAGCGCATCAAGGGCTTGGTGGTGTTACTGCAGAAGCACGGCGCCCGAATCCTTAAAGTCGCCCCCACCGTCTTCAGCGCAGGCGCGTTCGCCGTGACGAACCTAAATTCGAAAACGTACGCCAAGAGTGAAGAGATCATGAACGACATGCTCAGCCTGAGGCTTGACCTGGACAAACACGATCCAAAAAACCTCAACGAGTTTGCACGCCTGATGCGGGAGTTTATTCAAAACCATTTTGGAGACGCGCTTGAATTACCCACCCTTATGCAAGTGAGAAGCATCATGTTCCAAGACGACATCGGTACAGCGGTCATCGATCAGTGGATCGAGGTGAGCAAAGACATGGAGTACAGTACGTTCAACCGGTAAACTGGCGGTAGCTGTTCGTGTTCTGGCGGTTCAAGACCCGGGGAAGAGCCTGCGGTGGTCCGCCGCACTACAGAAGCTCATTTTCATGATCTGCACGCAAAACCCGAGCAGCATGTGGACGTCGATAGCGACGGCGATCGCTGTGGCAGGCTTATTGATGAGGGAGGTTCCCGCCGTGGATGACGAAGCAATCGCCGAGCAGGCGCGCCGGTATGACGCGGCGTGCGAACTGGTCGCGAAGACGGAGAGAGGGCGAATCGCACATCCGATCGAGTTTTCCGATGACGAATCCAAAGCTCGACACGACCGCTGGGCGATCGTCAATATCCCGCTGACACACGACTATGGTCCGGGATTTCCGCAGCTCGTAGCCGACCTCGCCGTGTTCAACTTGATCGAGGGCATGCACGCTGGAAGTAAGGCGATTCCCCGCCCTGAGGATCTCGACGCGATTTGCAAGGTCACGAGTCTTAGGCGGCTCTCTGTCAGCGGCCCGAAGGTTACGGACGGACTGATCGGCAAACTTTTGCCACTCACGAATCTTAAAAGTCTAAGGCTAGGTTCCGACCCGACTGACCCATGCTCGCTCACGGGCATTACGTTGGGCCAACTCGCCGCGCTCCCGAAACTCGAATGGCTGACTCTCGATGGGTTGCAGAAGTGGTCGACAGACGCAGCGTTGGAGGTGTCCGAGATACGGTCGCTACACAATTTCGTCATTGTCCGCATGCCGACCTTTACCGACGCCGACGTCGCCGTTCTTGTGCAGCGGAAGGATTGGCGGAGGCTGCAGTTTGCTTTAAGCGGCGTCACAAACAAATCGCTGCGGCTCGTGGCCGGACTGCCGCAGCTCACCCATTTCGAGGTCGATGGCGAGTGCATCACGGACGCCGGCATCAAGTCACTCGCCGCCTCGCAGTCGCTCGAGTTTCTCGACCTGCGGTTCTGCCCGAGCCTTGGCGATGAGGCCGTGGACGCGCTTGCCGAGATGCCGAAGCTCCGCACCGTCAGGCTTCATGACCAAAACAAGATCACGGCCGCGTCGGTCAAGCGGCTGGCGAAGAAGAAGCCCAAGCTGCTGATCCAGCATCCCGCCATTGACCATTGGAAAACGTACGGCGGCAACGCCTTCTTCGATTGAGTGCCGTCCTCGCAAAGCGCCCGCGTCTGGCGGCGGCGCGAAA
>JBIPMW010000208.1:0-3274 GCA_044376455.1 Crocinitomicaceae bacterium
GTGGCTAAGCGGGCTGATGCCAAAAAGGAGCGGCGCAATAGGCATTACGTCAAATTGTTGATCAAATCGCAGTTGAATAATTACGATTTAGAGTCGTAGTTTGCTAAGTTTGTACCTCTTATGATCCAAATCGCCTACGATCCTATCTATGCGCATCCATTGCCTGAGAATCATCGGTTTCCGATGCTCAAGTATGAATTGATTCCGCAGCAATTGTTGCACGAAGCAACTTGTCATGAGGGGCATTTTTTTAGGCCCGGGAGTTGTGCGGCAGAGGTGGTTTTAACGACGCACGATGCAGCATATTTCGATAAATTATTGAAGCAGCAGTTGAGCCCTTCGGAGCAGCGAAAGATTGGTTTCGAACAGTCGGAGCAATTGATTCAAAGAGAATTGATCATTACCCAAGGGACCATCGATATTGCTGTGCATGCCTTGAAACATGGGGCAGGCTTGAATGTGGCAGGCGGGACGCATCATGCTTTTGCCGAAAGGGGCGAGGGCTTTTGCTTGCTCAATGACTTGGCGGTGGCTTCGAATTATTTGCTTTGGCAAAAGTTGTGTCGTAAAATCCTGATCATTGACCTCGATGTGCATCAAGGAAATGGCACGGCTAAGCTGATGGAAAATAATCCGGATGTCTTTACTTTTAGCATGCATGGCGGTAGTAATTATCCGTTTCATAAAGAAAAATCCGACCTCGATATCGAACTTGAAAATGGTACTTCAAGTGAAACTTATTTGGCCTTGTTGCAT
This sequence comes from Crocinitomicaceae bacterium, assembly GCA_044376455.1. Classification (GTDB taxonomy): domain Bacteria; phylum Bacteroidota; class Bacteroidia; order Flavobacteriales_D; family Crocinitomicaceae; genus UBA952. The sequence continues at coordinate 757 of JBIPMW010000208.1, forward strand.
GAATACTTGCCGAAGGTAATTGCGTCGTTTCAGCCTGATTTTGCCTTTTATTTGGCAGGGGTTGATATCCTGGACACCGATAAATTTGGCAAATTGCAAGTGAGTCTGGAAGCCTGTAAGCAACGCGATGCATTTGTTTTTCAAACCTTAAAACAGCACGCCATTCCAGTAGCAGTGGCCCTAGGCGGAGGCTATTCACCAGACATCAAAGTCATTGTTGAGGCACATTGCAATACCCTTCGTTTGGCGGTGGAGATGTTTGATTGAGTGGGCTCATCCCCTCATCGCTTTGAGCATTAAAGAATACGGATTATAACCAAAGCGGGTGAGTTCGCTTGGGCTATAGCGCGGGAGTTTTTCGTAGCCGCGGAGCGTGAATTTGAGGTCAAGGAAGTTTTCGCTTGGGACTTCCGCAAAATGCGTGAATACAAATTGCTCTGGTGCGACATCAAACCATTCTTCGTTGAAAGCTTTCGTGCAAACGAGTTCGCCATAAGTACCGGTGCTGCCATAGCCTTCGCCCCAAGTAGCGTCGAACATTTTCCATTTGCCGTCGATGTAAATGGCATTCCAAGCGTGGTTTGAAACTTTGAAATGCTCTCCCTCGGTATAGCCGTAGCCTTTTGCATAGCCAGTGATTGTTTTGATTTGAAGACCGAGGCGCTCGCCAAGTGCAGTGAAGAGGTCAGCAAAACCCGAACACATTGCGCGTTTGGTGAGTAGGGTAGTGCTGGGTTCTTGGTCGCAGAACATGCCGCTGTTGTAGGCACTAGCATCATAACTGATATTCGTTGTGAGCCAAATATAAATGGCGCGCGCTTTTTCGAGGTCGGTGCGGGCTGCTTTGTAAATGTAGTTGGCCAGTGTATTGACATCCTTTGCCGCTGTGGCTGGGCAAGCGCGCGTATAGGTGTCGATGGTCTGAAATTGCTGAACATTTGCACTGGCACTAAACGCAGACAAGAAAAGTGCGCAAAGAATACAGACCAAAGCGATGAACAAACCATGTGGATTTTCTTGGGCTTTGTGCGCGTTGTGGTGGCGCGTGGCAAGGGTGAGGCGTTTCATTTCCATGAGTTTTAGAGAGGTACAACAAAGAGTGGAGAAGCTACTTTGCGTAGAATGGAAAGAACCGGTTTTGGTTACAAATTACTCTGAAACATCTGTCCGGAACGGAAACAACGGTAGGCCGGCGCTGTTGAAGACACTGGCTGGCGCATAGTTTTTGAAGCAGTAGCGGACGGCGCTGAGCGTGCCGAAGTCATTGATTGGCAATGAAATGACCAATGTATTAGGCTCGGGGCCTAATGTGGCTTGTACGGCAATGAAGCGGCCTGGAAATGCTTCTTCTGCTATTTCAAAGCCCTCAAAATAAGGGGCGCTGGGGTTTGTCCTGAAGCCATCAGGCGAGTTGTCAAAATACATAATACATTCTTGGCCCCTGACTTCGAAATGCTCAAAACGCGGTGAATAGACTTGTTGCGTAGGTAGGCTGTAGTGATAGGTTTGAACCAAGGCAAGATTAGCCAAACGCTGGCCGATGGGTTGTTTGAGTGGTGGATGAATGTTGCCTGCAAGTTCTGGTGGAACGAGGTCTGAGGTGCTGACAATGCCGCAATTGGGCACACTGAGTGCTACTTTGCTTTGGGCTTCGCGGAGCACAGCAGCGGCAGTGGGGTTCTCATAGGTATGTGGGGCAATTTCTACGAGGTAAAATGGCAGTTCAGTGTCTGAAAAGGTGAAGCGCCACAAAAAGATGAGGTCTTGGAGTTTTTGGGCGTAGCCCACCGGTTTGGAGCTATTGCCTTCGCCTTGGTACCACAAGACGCCTTTGATTTTATATTGGCGCAGCGGCCTGATCATATTCTGAAAGAAAACCGTTTGGCGCAAAAATGACAAGGAGTCCGGGACGCTTTTGTCGAGGTGTCTGTCCGGAAATTTTTCTAGGGTAGCGGCATTGAGCCAGCCTTCAATGGTAGAGCCGCCATAGCTACTATTGATCAGGCCGATCGGAACCTTGAGTGTTTTTTGCAACTCGAGGGCGTAGGTATACGCCACCACACTGAAGTTGGGTAAGCTTGCCGAACTTGCATTGAGCCAATTGCCTTTAGCAGTGATTGAGGAGGTGTAGCTCGCTTCCTTTTCGACATTAAAAGTGCGGATGCCTTTGGTATTGTTGGCTTCGGCAATGAATTGATCGGCGTTTGCTATGGGTTGGTTTTTGTAGCCACGGAAAGTCATGGCCATATTGGATTGCCCTGAACAAAGCCAAACTTCGCCAATCAGGATGTTTTGGAGTGCTTTGACGTCGTTGGCATCTGAAATTTTGAGCCAGTGCTCTTGGAAAGAACCCGCTGGGGTAAAGATTTCAATTTCCCAGGTGCCATCGGGCTTGGTCCAGGTCTGAAACCAAGTGCTGCTCCAAGAAACCTTCACTGTAATGCCTTTTTTCAAGGAACTGCTGCCCCAAAGCTTTACAGTGCTATTTTGTTGCAACACCATTTGGTCATCCAAAATA
>JBIPMW010000057.1:0-10328 GCA_044376455.1 Crocinitomicaceae bacterium
CAACCTATCGTTTTGGTGGGAAAAGGAGTTGTTTACGACACAGGTGGCTTGAGCCTCAAGCCCACTCCAGGTAGCATGGACACCATGAAAGGCGACATGGCCGGAGCAGCAACTATGGCGGCCGTAATTTATTTGGCTGCTTTAGAAAAATTGCCGGTTCATTTAGTAGCACTTTTGCCGGCTACTGACAACAGACCTGGCGGAAACGCTTATGCGCCTGGTGACGTCATTACAATGTTTGATGGCACGACCGTAGAAGTCCTCAACACCGATGCCGAAGGCCGAATGATCCTTGCCGATGCATTGGCATATGCTAATAAATATAATCCGCAATTAGTTATTGATGCCGCTACACTTACAGGCGCAGCACTCAGGGCAATCGGAACCGAAGCAAGCATCATCATGGGCAATGCTGACGATCAAGTTTTCCAGCAACTCGAGGCCAGTGGTTTTGCAGTGCATGAGCGCGTAGTCCGTTTCCCTTTCTGGGACGACTACAAAAAACACATGAAATCCAAGATTGCGGATCTTAAAAACATCGGTGGCCCGAATGCCGGGATGATTTCAGCCGGAAAATTCTTAGAACATTTTGTAAAAGCACCTTACATTCACATGGACATTGCCGGGCCAGCTTGGCTCGATGCACCTGAAAATTATAAGGGCGAGGGCGGAACCGGAGCTGGTGTTCGTTTGCTATATCACTTTCTTAAAAGCCTTCACAACTAATGGACAAGGAACCACAAGTAACAAATAAAGAAAAAGAGGTTTCACAAAAACCCCTCATTAAGGTAGGTCTCACCGTAGGTGATATCAACGGGATTGGCCCTGAGGTTTTGATCAAAGCACTCAAAGACAACAGAATTTTAACCGATATTATTCCGGTTATTTACGGGTCTAACAAGGTTGTTTCTTTTTATAAAAAACACCTGAATCTTCAAGATTTCAATTACCAAACCTGTAAATCTGCCGACGAAATTTCTCCAAAGAAAATCAACGTCGTAAACGTATGGCAAGATGAAACTGAAGTAGAGCCAGGGCAATCAAACGCCAATGGTGGAAAATACGCTTTGTTATCTTTAGAAGCTGCAACCAAAGATCTAGCCAGTGGTAAAATCGATGTAATTGTGACAGCTCCTTTCTCAAAGGAAAATGTAGCAAAAGCAGGTTTTGAATTCCCTGGACATACCGAATATCTTGCTGAAATGTCTGGTGCCAAAGAAGCGCTCATGATTTTAGTATCCGGTTCTTTGCGCGTGGCATTAGTCACCACCCATATTCCAGTCAAAGAAATTTCGAATAAACTCAGTAAAGAGCTCATTGTGCAAAAAATTGAGGCATTTGAGCAAAGTTTGAAAAAAGATTTCTGCTTGGTCAAACCAAAAATTGCGGTGTTTGGACTCAATCCTCATGCCGGAGAAAACGGAAAAATCGGTGAAGAAGAACAACAACTAATTGCACCAGCTATTCAGCAAGCCCGACAAAACGGCATTTTAGCTTTTGGGCCATATGCAGCCGATGGCTTTTTTGGTTCCAACGCTAGACAACAATACGACGGCGTTTTAGCGATGTACCACGACCAAGGTCTAGCCGCGTTTAAAGCCTTGTGCTTTGAAGATGGCGTCAATTTTACGGCAGGTCTTCCGATTGTCAGAACAAGCCCTGATCACGGCACTGCCTTTGATATTGCAGGTAAGCAACTCGCCGACGAACAAAGTATGCGCAGCGCCATCTACCTCGCTGTTGACGCCTATAGAAATAGAAAAATTTACAAAGAAATCTCTGCCAACCCATTGCCCTTTTCAAAAGATGAAAAGGGTAAAAAAGAGCAAGATTAATAGCAGTTTATCCCGAAGCACATTTTTGGATTTTATAAATCAAAATAAATTCCTTAATTTTGCCCTTCGTTTTTGTTAGTGAAACTTTCAACATGAATAATCCCTACGCCATACCGTTTGTCGGACTCAAGCTCGGGATTCACGAATTTGAATTTGACATTGACAAGTCGTTCTTTGAATCATTGCCTTATTCACTCATAGAAGATGGTCGTTTAATCGCCTATCTCGAGTTAGAAAAGAAAGAAACCATGCTGATTGCTAATATCGGTATCGATGGTTTTATTTTTTCTGATTGTGACCGCTGTGGCGAACCAATCAATCAAGAAATAGATGGAGAATTCACGATCTATTACACCTTCGGACACGAAGAATCCGAAGATGAAAACCTGATTGTCATCGCACCTGAGAGTTATCAAATTGACCTCACGCAGCCCATCTATGAGCTCATCACGCTATCCTTGCCAGCAAGAATGGTACACGATGAAGAAGACTGCAACGAAGAAATGGTTGCCCTTATTGCTAAATATCAACAAGCGGCTCCAGATCCAAACAAAGACAACGACGACGACATCGACCCAAGGTGGTCTGCATTAAAGAATTTAAATTAAAAAAGCGATAAATTAAAGAAAAATGGCGCATCCTAAACGAAGAATATCGACCACACGTCGTGACAAACGTAGAACGCATAAGAAAGCTACTGCTAACCAAGTAGCAACTTGCCCAACAACAGGTCAGCCGCACCTTTTTCATCATGCGCATTGGCATGAAGGAAAACTCTATTACAGAGGGAAAGTTGTAGCTGAAAAAGCTACAGACTCCATCGAGGAGGTTCAATAAGTTCTAATTTTCTCCCATGAAGATTGGGCTTGATGTCTCCGGTGGCGATTTCGCTCCGCAAGCGACAATTGATGGTGCATTATTAGCTAAAGAAGAATTGGCTAATGATGTCACTATTGTTTTGCTTGGTGACGAACTCGTTATTCAAAAAGAATTAGCTGCCCGAGGCAAATCACCAGCGCTTTTCGAAATTATTCACGCACCAGATGTCATTACCTATCATGATCATCCCACTCGTGCGTTACCTAAAAAACCAAATAGCTCGATAGCTGTTGGGTTTGACATGCTTGCTAAAGGACAGCTAGATGTTTTCGCAAGCAATGGCAACACAGGCGCTATGCTTGTAGGTTCCATGTACAAACTCAATACCATTCCTGGAGTTATTCGTCCGTGCATCACTTCCACTTTGCCAACTATAAATGATGGCAAGTCCGTGTTATTAGATGTCGGATCTAACGCAGATTGTAAGTCTGATGTACTTTATCAATTTGCAGTACTTGGTTCTGTTTATGCAGCTACGGTACTCAATATCCCTAGCCCGAAAGTAGCTTTACTCAATATTGGTGAAGAAGACTCCAAAGGCAACTTGCTATCAATCGCTGCCTACAAATTACTCTCAGAATCTGACGAAGTTAATTTCATCGGAAATATCGAAGGCCGCGATATATTCACAGGTGTTGCAGACGTTATTGTTTGTGATGGTTTCACAGGTAATATCGTTTTGAAAGAAGCCGAGGGTATTTTCACCCTCATGAAAAAAAGGGGTATCAAGGACGAATATTTCGATCGCTTTAATTACGAAAATTACGGAGGAACTCCTGTTTTAGGAGTTAAAGGAAATGCCATTATTGGGCATGGAATTTCAAATGATATTGCAGTTAAAAATATGTTGCTGCATGCACACGAGGTAGTTGTATCAGACCTCGCTGTTAAAATTAACGAAGCATTTAACTAAATCATGGGCAAAATTACCGCTGCCATTACCGCAGTTCAAGGATACGTTCCTGAACACATCCTATCCAATGAGGATCTTGCTAAACTAGTCGATACCTCAGATGAGTGGATCACAAGTCGTACAGGCATCAAAGAGCGTCGCATCATGAAAGATGGCGCAAGTTCTGATATGGCTGCCGCCGCAGTAAAGGCATTACTCGAAAAAAAAGGTATCGATCCGCTCGATATTGAACTAGTCATCGTAGGGACAGTTACTCCAGACCATCCGTTTCCAAGCACTGCAAACATTGTTTGTGATAAAGTAGGCATGAAAAATGCTTGGAGTTACGATGTCAATGCAGCTTGTTCTGGATTTTTATATGCCCTTTCAACCGGAGCGCAATTCATTGAAAGCGGTAAACACAAAAAAGTACTTGTAATTGGTGTAGATAAAATGACCTCTATCATCGATTACCAAGATCGCACCACATGTGTAATTTTTGGCGATGGTGCTGGTGCAGTTTTACTTGAGCCAAATGACGAAGGTAACGGAGTCATCGATTTCATTTTAAGAAGTGACGGTTCAGGTAAACAATACTTACAACAACCAGCCGGTGGATCCGCACAACCTGCATCTATAGAAACAGTCGAGAACCGTTTGCATTATGTAAAACAAGAAGGGCAGGCTGTATTCAAATTTGCAGTCACAAACATGGCTGATGTCTCAGCTGAAATCATGGAGCGCAACAACTTAACCAGTGATGACGTGAGTTGGTTGGTGCCGCATCAAGCAAACCTACGCATCATTGATGCTACAGCAAATCGCATGGGTCTGACCAAAGAAAAGGTCATGATCAATATTCAAAAATACGGTAATACAACTGCCGGAACTCTTCCGCTTTGCCTTTGGGACTACGAAAAACAACTGAAAAAAGGTGATGTGTTGGTGCTCTCCGCTTTTGGTGGTGGATTTACATGGGGCGCTATTTATTTGAAATGGGCTTACAATTCATAATTAAATTAACTTTGAAAAAAATATTGCTATGAATCTAGAAGAGATCAAAGACCTCATCAAATTAGTATCGAAATCAGGGCTTGGTAAAGTTGAAATCGAGCGCGAAGGATTTCGTATTTCTATCAAAGGAAGTCAATCTGAACAAGTATTGGTTCAGGCTGCGCCTATGATGGCTGCACCTGCTCCCGTTGCTGCTGCACCAGTAACTACCTCGCCTAGTAATGGTGAAGCTACACCAGTAGCTGCATCTGACGACAGCAAGTATATTACAGTTAAATCCCCAATGATTGGGACATTCTACAGAACTCCTGGTCCTGACAAAGACCCGTTTGTTAATGTCGGAGATACCATTCAACCAGGTATGAAGCTTTGTATTATTGAAGCGATGAAAACTTTCAATGAAATTGAATCAGAAGTTTCTGGTAAAATTGTTAAAGTACTTGTAGACAACGCTAGTCCGGTAGATTACGATCAGCCATTATTCTTGGTTGACCCAGCTTAAAAATAGCACTATGTTCAAGAAAATTTTGATCGCCAATCGCGGTGAAATCGCGTTGCGCGTTATTCGTACTTGCAAAGAAATGGGCATCAAAACGGTAGCAGTTTACTCTACTGCCGATAAAGATAGCTTGCCTGTTCGCTTTGCTGATGAAGCAGTATGTATTGGCCCTCCTGTAAGTGCGCAATCATACCTCAGTATTCCAAATATCATCGCTGCTGCGGAAATTACTAATGCTGATGCCATTCACCCGGGTTACGGATTCCTTTCTGAAAATGAGAAATTTTCAAAAGTATGCCAAGAACACGGAATCAAATTCATTGGGGCACTCCCTGAACAAATTGCCGGCATGGGCGACAAAGCTACCGCTAAAGCAACCATGATTGCAGCAGGTGTACCATGTATTCCAGGGTCAAAAGGTTTGCTCAAAGACCTCGACGACGCATTTATTACAGCAGAACACATCAAATATCCAGTTATCTTGAAGGCAACAGCCGGAGGTGGTGGGAAAGGGATGCGCATCGTCTGGACACCCGAAGAAATGGAAGCAGCTTGGGATTCCGCGCGCCAAGAAGCCGGAGCAGCCTTTGGTAACGACGGCATCTACATGGAGAAATTCATCGAAGAGCCACGCCATATTGAAATTCAAATTGCAGGTGACCAATACGGCAACGCTTGTCACCTCTCAGAACGCGATTGCTCAATTCAGCGTCGTCACCAAAAGCTCGTTGAAGAAACGCCGTCTCCTTTCATGACAGACGAATTGCGTGAGCGCATGGGCGAGGCTGCAATTAAAGCAGCTAAAGCAGTGAAGTACGAAGGTGTTGGAACTGTTGAATTCCTAGTTGACAAAAATCGCGACTTCTACTTCATGGAAATGAATACCCGTATTCAAGTAGAACATACCATCACTGAAGAAGTCATCAATTTTGACCTCATCAAGGAGCAAATCAAAATTGCAGCAGGCGAAAAAATTTCAGGTAAGAACTATTACCCAACAATGCACGCCATTCAGTGTCGTATCAATGCTGAAGATCCATACGCAGACTTCCGTCCGAGCCCAGGTAAAATTACCGATTACCATTGCCCAGGTGGTCACGGTGTCAGAATTGATGCACATGTTTATGCAGGATACTCTATCCCGCCACACTATGACTCTATGATTTCGAAATTAATCGTAGTAGCTCAAACCCGAGAAGAAGCGATTCTTAAAATGAAACGCGCCTTGAGCGAATATGTCATTGGAGGCGTTAAAACCACCATTCCGTTTCACCAAAAACTTATGGAAAATCCGGACTTCAATGCTGGTAATTTTACCACGAAGTTCATGGAAACTTTTGAATATTAAAAATAGGGCTTCTTCGGAAGCCTTTTTTTTGCTTAAAAGGCAACGCTAGTGCACAAAATCCGTTACCGATTTGTTATCTTTAACAGCACTAAACCTGAACTACTATATTCCATGCGTGTTTGGCTTTCGTTTGTATTATTTCTTATTTTAACTTGGGCTCCTCTTCGCGCTCAATATTGTACTCCTCCAACAAGTTTTACGGCCATTACGCCAACAACAACAACCCAATTTACGGCTAACTTTCCTGCCGGAACTGCACCTGTTTTTACCTTTACGGCAACGGCTGGCTGCACTTATACATTTTCAACTTGCGGTTTAAGTAACGTAGATACATATTTGCGTATTTATAATTCATCTCAAAGCTTCATTCAGGGTTGGGATGACGGTTGCGGAGTTGGATCCTGTTTTGGCGGATGTCAAACACCTGCATCATGGGTTTGTACTGTAACAGGATTATATAATTTACAACTTTCCCAATTTCAATGTAGCCCATTAGCTGGACCATCTTCAGTTTCGTACTCTACTAGTTGTCCAAGTACGGCTTGTACCAATCCTATTGTCAATGCTGGCAATGACCTAATCCTTTGCTCTGGAGGGTCAGTACAGTTAGCTGGTGCCGCTTCAATAGGAACAGGATCGGGAAGCACCGCTCCTCTTACTTTTTCCTGGAGCCCCGCTACTGGATTAAGTTCCACCAATATGCTCAACCCAATAGCTACTCCAACTGTTTCTACTACTTATACACTTACCGCAACTCAAGGATCTTGTACAAGTCAAGATCAAGTAATTGTCACGGTAAATCCAACACCAACCTTAACAGGCACTTCTACAACGTTTTGTGCAGGATCTTCGGTTACATTAAATGCTACCGGTACACCAAGCGGAGGGTCTTACCTATGGACTCCGGGGGGTCAAACTACCAATTCCATTACTGTAAGCCCTACTGCTACTACGCCCTATAATGTTCAATATACAGTTGGTAACTGTAGTTCCAACAATATTATAACTGCAACACTTACCAATGGTCTCGATTTTGTCAATGTTCAGGCACCAGGAAATAGTTCAATCTGTGAAGGGCAAAGTTTAACCATATACGGTCAAGTAAATGAGGTGGGGCTCACTGAACCTGTAGGGCAAGGAGCAGGAATTACCGTTCAGTACGGAATTAGTAGCGTCAACTCCAATCCTGCGACATGGCCAGCTACGGCATGGAGCAGTACGACCTACAACCCATTATCCTCGACGAATCCAAACAATGACGAATATCAAGCAACTTTAAACAACCTTACTCCCGGAACCTATTACTATGCGTTTAGTTATACTTATAACGGCTGTACAGTCTATGGGGGATACAGTTCAACTGGCGGAGGAGCCTGGAATGGGACAACCAATATCAACGGTGTTGTTGTAGTAAATCAAAACGTAACGCCAAATTTTGGTCCAATTTCAGCTATTTGTTCGGGAAGCCCCTTTCCTACACTACCTACGAGTTCAACCAATAATATTACAGGAACTTGGTCTCCTGCCCCCAATAACTTAGTCACCACAACCTATACTTTTACACCTAGTCTTGGGTTGTGCGCCCTTCCATCAACCACAACAGTTGTAGTAAATCCTTTGCCATCATTGAGCATTTCAAATGCCGCAAGTTCAACTGTTTTAAACTGTACCCAAACTACCATTTCCCTGACTGCAATCGGTAACGGTACTTTTGCATGGGCCAACGGAATTACACCAATATCAACAAGTTCATCAATTAACATAACCACACCTGGAACCTACACTGTCGGCATACTCGACCAAAACGGTTGTACCGCCGCCAGTAGCATCATCATTACTCAAGATATCACCTTGCCTACTGCACTAATCACGACAAGTCCAAATACGCAAGTACTGACTTGTAGCACACCAACCATTACGCTGAATGGTTCTGGTGGGAACGCTTATTCATGGTCAAATGGTACGGCAACAATCTCAAATACAAGCATTGCAACCATCACAAATCCAGGGACCTATACTTTAGCAACAACAGGTCTAAATGGTTGTATTGACACAGAGGTGATTGTCATTTCACAAAACATTACGCCTCCAGTGGCAGTCATTCAAAATACAACTGGTACAAGCACACTCAATTGTAATATCACCTCAATTTTACTCAATGCAAGTGGCGGAGTTAGTTACAGTTGGTCGAATGGCACAACTGTCCTCAGTAGCTCGAGCAATTTAACGGTCACTGCGGCAGGAACATATACAGTAACTGCAACGGGCTCAAATGGTTGTATTGATACAGAGACTATTACAATTAACTTTCAATCCAATACAACACCTGTTTTTAATACCATTGCGCCTATTTGTGCTGGCGGCACTTTCTCTCTGCCAACGACTTCAACTAACGGTGTGAGTGGTTCCTGGAGCCCAGCTCCTAACTTCAATACTACCACATCTTATACTTTTATACCAACTCAGTGGCTTTGCGCCGATCAAATAACTATTACTGTTGTTGTAAACCCATACCCAACAATAAGTGCACAAAATGATACCATCTGTGCAGGAACTATTGGTACAATTACTACTCAAGTCTCAATTCCTGGAGGAACTTACAATTGGGGGCCTTTATTCAATAATTTGGCGAGTCTAAGTATTTCACCCAGTATTACCACTTCTTATCAAGTTATTTATACTTTGGCAGGTTGTGCCGATACTGCGTTTGCAAGTATCATGGTCAAACCAGTAGCTGTGGTTACGACACAAAATGCTAGTATATGTGCGGGACAAAACGGAACAATTGCTGCTGCTGCCAATTTAGCCAATGGTAGTTATCTTTGGTCTAATGGTAGCCCTAGCCCTACTCAAACACTCAGTCCTGTTGCAACCACAAATTATACAGTGGTTTATACTATAGACGGCTGTAGTTCCATACCAACAACTGCCACCATTACTGTACTACCAGTTCCGTTAATTAGCATTAACAATCAAACTATTTGTGCCGGCAGTTCAGCTACTTTAACCGCAAATGCCACTCCTTCAGGTACTTTCTATTGGGGACCAAACGCGAGCGCAGGAAACGCGAGTTTTTCTATATCTCCAATTCAGGATACCAGTATCGCTGTTTATAATGTGCTTAACGGTTGTTACAGCGACACCGTTTTTGCACAAATTACAGTAAATCCTTTGCCAATTAGTACCTTCAGTGCTTCGATTAATGGTGGTTGCGTTCCAATTGAAGTAACATTTACTCCTGACCAGAATAATTATGACTCCTATTCTTGGCAAAGTAATACTCAAAATATTGGTTCAGGGAGTTCATTGACTTACACTTTTAATAGTGCTGGAACCTATAACATTTCACTGACAACCATGCTTAACGGTTGTACAATTTCAAGCTTCTTAGCAACTCCGATTCTTGTTGATGCTTATCCGTTAGCAGCTTTTGAACCATCATCAGACATGTTTACAGAACCCAATCAAGGCTTGTCCTTTTGGAATAATTCTAGCAGTGCTCATACCTACTTCTGGGATTTTGGTGATGGCTCTACATCCAATGAATTTGCTCCATTTCATATTTTCAATAACCAAGAAAATCAAGGAATAACCGTAACTCTGGTTGCTGCCTCAAATTTAGGGTGTATAGATACCGCTACGTATCTCATTGAATTCGATCCTGGTTTGGTTTATTATATTCCAAATACCTTTACCCCAGATGGAAATCAATATAATCAGGTATTTAAGCCAATCTTTACCTACGGAATTGATATTAATAATTATCTTTTCGAAGTATTTGATCGTTGGGGAGAATTGATTTTTGAATCCAAGAATCCAGAAATAGGATGGGATGGAACTTATGGCGCCAATGGCAACCAA
>JBIPMW010000058.1:0-10258 GCA_044376455.1 Crocinitomicaceae bacterium
AGTCGAGAATTGCATATTACCAAAATATAGGAACTTTAACGGTGCCATCTTTTGTCTTAGTTGATCAAAACTTTTTGGACCTAACAAATAGCAATTTAGGACTCAACCTCATGCCGAGTTTAGGAGATCTCAACAATGATGGTAAGCCTGAGCTCATTTTGGGTCGAGACAACGGGCAGTTAGCTTATTTTCTAAATACAAGTACAGGCTCAACACCAAATTTTACCCTGCAAACAACAGCCCTGACCGATGCAAATGGTTCAGAAATTCAAGTGCCCTTATTTGCTAGCCCGCAATTATTTGACCTCAATGAAGATGGTAAATTAGACCTCATCATTGGGCATAAAGGGGGTGGTTTGATTTACTACGAAAACACAGGTTCACAATCAGTTGCTGAATTCACACTGCAAAGTTCGACACTAGGAGGTGTAAATGTAGCAGTCAACGGTCCTGATGGTTTTTCCAACTGCTGGGCTTTTAAACACCAAGACACCACTTTATTGTTGGTTGGCGCACAAGATGGCAGGGTTCATTTTTTTGATAGCATCAGTAACAACGTACTCGGAACTTATCATGAGCGTACCGCTGATCTTGTTGGTTTATCCGCTCAAATCGGAGCTTTTGCTGCGGTTAGTGTTGGAAATTTGGATAACGATATTCACTTAGATTTAATTGTTGGCCAAGATCTCGGGGGCTTATTTTTATTGGAAGATGAGCCAGGCTCCGATTTATCGATTCAAACCAATGATATCGAGCCAATTGAAATCTATCCAAATCCATTTGACCAATCTTTGACCCTGAAGTATGAAAGTACAGCGTCGCTTAGTTTTCAGCTATTTAATTTAGAAGGAAGTTGCTTGTATCAACAAGAAATTACCGAGGCCAAGCAACAGATTCAATTGGATTTTCTAGACGCAGGAGTTTACTTACTCAAATTTTCAAACGGACTAGTCAAAAAAGTCGTAAAGAAAAATTAAAAAGAAAATCTGGCTTATTTTACGGAGAGCTGCAACAGCGTCTTGCCGTCAATTTCTGCTCTTAGTTCGTCTCCAATTTGAACGGGCCCTACGCCGGCAGGAGTACCGGTAAAGAGGAGATCCCCAGTTTTTAAAGTAATGAACCTAGAGACATATGAGATGAGTTCATCGATCTGGAAGATGAAATCTTTTGGGCGACCTATTTGCCTGAGTTCCTCGTTTTGATAAAATTTGAATTCGAGTTCTTGTAAATTGTAATCAGCGATAGCCAACCATTCTGCTGAAATAGGGGCGCTGTGGTCAAATCCTTTTGCTGGTTCCCAAGGTAAACCCTTTTCTTTACATTGTTGTTGGAGATCACGTGCCGTGAAATCAATGCCTAACGTAAATTGAGAGTAGTATTTGTGGGCAAAGCGAGGGTCTATGTGCTTGCCTACTTTATCGATTTTGACAACAAGTTCACATTCAAAATGAAGATCCTTCGTAAAGTTGGGGTAATAAAAATCCCCTTCTTTGAGTAAAGCAGTATCGGGCTTTAAAAAATAAATGGGCTCTGTTAGCAGGGCAGCGTTCATTTCTTTAGCGTGGTCCGCATAATTGCGACCGATGCAGATGATTTTCATGGTTTTTTGAATTTATTCTTCAATAATTCAAGTTTATCCTCCAAGTTTAGACCAGAATTGGCATTTTTGATTCTTTCCATTTCCTTTCTTAAAACCTGTTTGGTGTGTAAAGGAAAATCGGCCTCGAGCATCCAACCGTAATAACCCGGTTCTTCTTTGAAAACACGTTCAATCGTCTTGCCTTTGTGCTTGCCAAAATTATAGCACAATTCTTCTTTTTCGTTGAAGCAGAGTCGTCCGGCAAAGTCTGCAATTTTGTGATCGCCAACCGTCGAAAACTTTGCGAGCCCAGCAATATCTTGACTGAGGTCGTTGTAGCGTTCTGTTTGCGCTTGCAGGACTTCTAGTGTTGCCAATGTGTCAAAAAGCGCATTATGGGCATTTTCTATTTTTTTACCACAATAAAACTGATAAGCAGCAGCAAGCGTACGCTGTTCCATTTTGTGAAAAATATTCTGAACATCGACAAAATGCCTTGCGCCGAGATCAAAATCGATACCGCAACGCAGTAACTCCTCGGATAAAACTGGAATGTCAAATTTATTGGAGTTGTAGCCCGCTAAGTCGGATTCTCCGATGAAGTCTATCACGCTAGGAGCAAGCTCTTTGAAAGTAGGGGCGTTTACGACCATTTCATTGGTAATGCCGTGGATCGCTGTGATTTCATCCGGGATGTTTTGCTCTGGATTGACAAGCTCATTAAAAGTAACTTGTTGTCCGTCTGGCAGCATTTTGATGATGGCTATTTGAACAATCCGGTCTTTGGTAATTTGAAGCCCAGTGGTTTCTAGGTCAAAAACGCAAAGCGGACGAAGGAGTTGCAGCGGCATCTTAAAGCGAAGTTTCTGGGTCGAAAGCTTCGAGGTAATCTGCTACGCGTCTGACAAACTGCCCACCTAATGCACCATCTACGACACGGTGGTCATAGGAGTGAGATAAAAACATTTTGTGACGGATGCCAATGAAGTCTCCGTCTGGTGTTTCAATGACAGCAGGCACCTTGCGAATGGCTCCGAGCGCGAGAATAGCAACTTGCGGTTGATTGATGATTGGTGTGCCCATAACGTTTCCGAAAGTTCCTACGTTGGTTACCGTGTAGGTGCCACCTTGGATGTCTTCAGGCTTGAGTTTGTTATTGCGGGCGTTATTGGCGAGTTCATTTACAGACTTTGCAAGCCCTACCAAATTCATGCGATCGGCATTTTTAATGACTGGTACGATCAAGTTACCACTTGGTAAAGCTGCAGCCATTCCTATGTTGATGTCTTTGCGTTTGATGATATTGGTTCCAGAAACCGAAACATTGATCATAGGGAAGTCTTTGATTGCCTTGGCGACTGCTTCTATGAAAATTGGGGTGAATGTAAAGTTTTCACCTTCGCGTTTTTTGAAATCGTTTTTGATACGATCGCGCCATTTAACGATGGTGGTTACGTCGGCTTCTACATAAGAAGTAACGTGAGGAGCAACATGAACAGACATTACCATGTGTTCGGCAATGAGTTTGCGCATGCGGTCCATTTCGATGATTTCGTCACCTGCGTTTGGTACCACAACAGGTTCTTTGATCTGAATGCTAGAGGTGCCATTATTTGCTGCAGCAGTTGCAGATGCAGATGCAGTTGCAGGAGCACTGGTTTGGTTAGCAGTTGTGCTGGCACCAGACGTGCGATTGGCTAAAAATGCGAGGACATCTTTTTTGGTCACACGACCATCTTGACCGGAGCCCGCAATTTGCGCCAATTCAGCGGCGCTGATGTTTTCTTTTTGAGCAATAGTTCTGACCAAAGGCGAATAAAAACGATCTTCGCTTGACTTAACCACATTTGTTGGGGTAGCCGCTGTTGCTGAAATTGGTGCAGCACTTGGAGTGGTTGAAGGTGAGACTACCGTTGTTTCGGCAGGGGCACTAGCCGCAGTACTTGAAGTTGTTTCACTTGCTCCACCATCAGTAGAAAGAATGGCAATGACGTCGCCAACTTGTGCTACTTGATCTTTTTCAAAAAGAATTTTGATGAGTGTGCCAGCTGCTTCAGATGGAAGTTCGTTGTCGACTTTGTCTGTGGCTACTTCCACAAGTGGTTCGTCAACGGCTACGGAATCACCGATATTTTTGAGCCAATTTGTAATGGTTGCTTCGGTGACGCTTTCACCCATTTTAGGAAGACGAATTTCTATTTCTGCCATTTTCTGTTAATTGATGTCGTTGATGAGTTGCAAAATTAAGCAATTTTGATCAAAATCAGGAAGGTTGCTGATCAAGCGAACGATAGTTTTTCAGTATTGATTTAAAGTCTGTGAGCGCGTCGTAGTTTTTGGTATAGCGCAAATTTGTTTCTGGCTGATTTTCAGCATTCCAGTAATAGGGGCGCACAATACTTTTCTTGTGGTATTTGCGATTTGATTGGTCCATATTGAGGCCAACGAATGTGTGTTTTGAAGTAAGAATGCCAAATAGGTTGTCAAAAAACTGCAAGGGTTTTTTAAAGAACAAACAAAGTAGGGGGCTTAAAACGAGAAAAATCAGGCTCAACAGCAAATCAAATACGCGCTTGATTCTTTTATTGGTGGCTTGTTCAAGTGCGTCAAAGTGTAAGGTGTAGTAATCACCGGCTGTATCGATAGAATTACTACCAATGAGGTAACTGGTGTCTGGCTGGGCAATTTTGTATTCTAATTTTGCAGCAGAGGTTGAAACCATGATTTCGATGATATGCCTGCTACTGAGGTCTTTGGCCGAAAAAATAAGTTCGTTCAGACGATGTATCTCGAGCATTTCATCGAGTTGATGTGTATTTAATTTAGCTGCTGAATCGTGGTCGTTGACCTCAATGTGATGGATGCTTTCAATGTGTGGATACGTTTGCTCTAAGAGTGTTTTGATGCGCTCAAATTCTGCATTTGCCGCTAAAATGCCAAAGCGTTTTTTCGGAAACTGGCTGAAATCTATTTTGCCTTTTCTGACAAGCATAAATAGGGCCCTACTGCAATAAAAAATACTAATAAATGAGACTGCACCGAGTAAGATAAACAACCTTGAAAATTGCCATTCTTTGGGCAAAAGTGCATACAAGGCAAGTATAGCAAGTGTCGCAAAAAAGGTGCTTTTCCAAATCCGTTTGATAGGGGTGCCCTTGTCGTAGAGCCCAAGTAGCCAGGCACTGAAAATCCAACAGATCAAGTAGCCCGGAACCAACCACTGCACGAGCCAATCAGGAAATTCAATTTGTTTGACCTTCCATTGGTCGGCTAACCAAATCAATAGCAGCAAATTACTGATGAAATCAAAGGCTTGCGCGGCACTTTTACTCACAATTCTTTTTAATAGAGACAATGAAGCCCTGAGGTAGATGGCCAAATGAATGGTGATCGAGAAAAGTTTGGCATAGCGCTTTGAGAAGTGTTTCTGCGCAAAAATGATCATGGCATTATAGAAAACAAAGACATAATTTAAAGAACCTTTTTTGGTGCTTTCACCTTTGTAATGAATGATTTTGGTTTGGGCAAAATAAACCACCTTATAACCGCCAAGTTGGATTCTATACGATAAATCGATGTCTTCACCATACATGAAAAACGCTTCGTCAAGCAGCCCAACTTTTTCAAGTGCTTCGGCGCGCATAAACATAAAGGCGCCGCACAGCACATCGACCTCGTGGTTCTGTAATTCATCTAAATAACCAAGGCTGTATCTATTGAAAAATTTCGATTTTGGGAATAGTTTGGAGAGCCCGAAAATTTTGTAGAAGGATACTGCGG
The DNA here is from genome assembly GCA_044376455.1 of Crocinitomicaceae bacterium. Lineage (GTDB taxonomy): Bacteria > Bacteroidota > Bacteroidia > Flavobacteriales_D > Crocinitomicaceae > UBA952. The sequence goes on from JBIPMW010000058.1 coordinate 5,360, forward strand.
GTGTTGGCAGTCCTCTTTTTGATTCGGGTAGGAAGCGTCCTCTGCCATCTAACATGCGCACACCAAGCGCACCAGCTTCAGGGTGCTGATCCATGTAACGCAAACAACTCTCAAAGGTATCCTCTTGTACTACGGTATCGGGGTTGAGTAACAATACATAGCGTCCTTTACTCACTTCGATTGCTTGGTTATTGGCTTTAGAAAAACCGACATTCACCGCATTGGCAATGAGCTGAACTTGCGGAAATTTTTGTTGAAGCATTTCCTGAGAGCCATCGACACTGTTGTTGTCAACGACAAAAACTTCTGCAGGAATTGATTTTAAAGCGGCAAAAACACTATTGAGGCATTGTTCCAAAAAATTGGACACGTTGTAATTGACAATTACAATACTCAGCTCTAGTGTTTTTTCAGGTGTCATTTGTAAGCGATACAAGAAATTTCAATATTGACATCCAGGGGCAAATGGCTCACTTGCACAGTCTCGCGGGCCGGAGCAACACCTGTAAAGAAATTGGCATAAACATTATTCATGGCCTGAAATTCTTCCAAATTCTTCATGAAAATGCTCACCTTGACAACATGTTCTTTAGTAAAACCAGCTTCGTGGAGCAGTGCTTCAATGTTTAGCAAGACGCGTTGCGTAGCCGCTTCAATAGAATTTGTTTCTAGTTGACCATTATGTGGATTCAATGGAATTTGTCCGCTGACATACAGTTGTCTGTCGATCAGGATTGCCTGACTGTATGGGCCCACAGGCGCTGGAGCATTTGGTATTTGAATGGCTTTTTTCAAGGACGACATTTAAAGACAAGGTTTTACTACTTTTGCAAAGTAACAAAAAACAAGCTAGGTGAGGGTTCTTTTAATCGATTTTTATGACTCATTTACCTTCAATCTTGCCCACTATTTAGAGGCACTTGAAGTTGAACTGCTTACCAAGCGTTATGACCAAATTAGTGCTGCTGATTTTTCTCAGATCAATGCGATCATTCTCTCCCCAGGCCCCGGCTTGCCGTACGAAAAGGAGGGCTTAGCAGACATTTTAGATCGATTCGTTGGGAAAATTCCAATTTTAGGGGTGTGCTTGGGTATGCAAGCACTGGTGACACACCTCGGTGGTACCCTTCAAAATCAAAAAAAGGTCAAACACGGAGTAGCCGAATCAATTGATATTCAAGGAAAATCTATTTTGTTTAAAGATTTGCCAACACAAATTGAAGTTGGTTTATACCATTCATGGCAAGTTTGCTGTCCACAAACATGGATCACCGCCTCTTCTAAGAGTGGTATCCCTATGGCTATTGAATTACCTGAAAAAAAGGTTTATGCCGTACAATTTCACCCAGAATCTATCATGACACCTGATGGGAAAGTAATCCTGAAGAATTTTCTGCATATTTGTAAGGATGAAGCACTTGTTTAAGTTGTTGTTTTTCTTACTGCTGTGTCAAAATGCAATGGCACAAAGTTGTACTGGTTATTGGATCACAATTGATGACCACACGGGTTTGAAAAAATCAATTGTAGAGCTCTACAAAAAAGATGGGGTATTATTCGGTAAGGTCGTTTATATCTACAAAAGAGGAAAAGATGGGCCGCATTCAAAATGTACGGAATGTACTGGTGCCTTGCACAATCAACCCATACTCAATATGCTCATTCTCTCCAACATGAAATGGTCCGGCGCTGAGTGGGAGGGAGGCAGTATCCTCGACCCTGATAACGGGAAATATTATACTTGTACGATTTGGCTCGATGAGCAACAGCCCAATAAACTTCACGTTCGTGGCTATATCGGACCATTCTTTCGCACCCAAGATTGGATTCGGACCAATCAAATTCCAAAAGATTAAATATTTTACCTGACTTAAACTTTTTTGTTGAACTTTTGTTATTGAAAAGTCACATCAAACTTCAACAAAATGAAATTATTTCTCCAAACTTGCTTCATTCTCATTAGTTTTTCGGCCTTTACACAGACTGGCCAATTAAGTGGCCGCTTGCTGAATGCAGCAAACGGCACCCCAATTTCTCCGGCAAAAATTAATATTGTCGAATTGCAATTGTTCAAAGCCGCGGATTTAGAAGGAAGGTTTTCATTTGAAAAGTTGGCACCAGGTATATACACTGTAAAAATTACGGCACCAGGCTTTGAAGAAAAAGTACAATCAGAAGTACTAGTTACCAATGCCCGACCAACCGATTTAGTACTTGAACTCGAAGAAAAAGTACAGACTTCCAAGGAAGTCAAAGTGAGTGCAGCGCCTTTTCAAAGGAAAGCAGAGTCACCGAATTCTTTGAAAACACTGAGTGCCACGGAGGTGGAGCGCCTACCTGGAGCAAACCGCGATGTAAGTAAAGTGATTGCTGCCTTACCAGGTGTTGCAGCGCGCGCTACATTCAGAAACGACATCATCATCAGGGGTGGTTCACCCGGTGAAAATAAATTCTATCTCGACGGCATTGAAGTCCCTAACATCAATCACTTTGCCACACAAGGAAGCAGCGGCGGCCCGGTCGGTTTACTCAATGTCAATTTTATCAGAGAAGTAGAATTCTATTCGGGTGCGTTTCCAGCAAACCGTGCCAACGGGCTTTCATCCGTGCTTGCATTCAAGCAAAAAGACGGAAACAAAGACGCACTGATCACCAATTTTGCGCTTGGATCTTCTGATGCAGCCCTTACCTTTGACGGCCCTATTGGTGAAAAAGGAGATTTTATTTTTTCAGTCAGACGCTCTTATTTACAATTTCTTTTTGCCGCGCTGAAGCTACCCATTTTACCAACTTACAACGATTACCAATTCAAGTTCAATTTTCAATTGAATCCGAAAAATAAACTTTCCATTATTGGACTTGGTGCGCTCGATCAATTTGGACTGAACCAGAAAGTCAATGAGGGCTTAACAGATACCAATCAAATTCAGTACAATAATTTTATACTTGGAAATTTACCAATGCAGGGCCAATGGAATTACACCATGGGGGCGGTATGGCAGCATTCTTCTAAGTCGTCTATTCAAACTGTCCTAGTGAGTCGGAATATGCTCAATAATGAAGCTTACCGCTACAAAAACCTGATTGAAGAGCCTCAAAATCTTTTGCAAAATTACAGTTCATTTGAGGCCGAGAATAAATTGCGTTTTGAGCACACCTATCTGAAGAATGGCTGGCGTTTCAATGTAGGTGCAGGTTATGAATTTGCCAAGTACTACAATACTACGTATCAGCTGCTCACGCTATTTGGTCAGCCGGACACACTAGACTTTGAATCAGAATTGAACCTACATAAGTTTTCAGCTTTCTCTCAATTGAGTCGTGCTTTTCTAAACGAACGCTTGCGTTTGTCCTTAGGCCTACGCATGGATGGCACCTCATACAGCGCAGAAATGCGCAACCCCTTCAATCAATTTTCACCGATGTTCTCGGCGTCTTATCGCCTCACCGAAGATTGGGCAATCAATGCCAATGTAGCACGCTATCATCAGTTGCCATCTTACACCATTTTGGGTTTTAGAAATGCGGCCGGAGACTTAGTGAATGAGCAAAATGGACTGAAGTACATCCAAGCCGATCATTTTGTTCTCGGTACAGAATACTTGTTGAAGTGGAATGCAAGGGTGACACTGGAGGGCTTCTTGAAACAATACAGCAACTATCCTTTCTCTATTAAAGATTCCATTTCACTGGCCAATATCGGTTCGGACTTTGGGGTGGTAGGTAATGAAGCTGTGAGTTCTAGTTCTTCGGGCCGCAGTTACGGTGCTGAATTTTTATACCAGCAAAAACTTTACAAAGGATTTTATGCCGTATTGGCTTACACATGGGTAAGATCTGAATTCTTGGACAAAAACAATAATTATGTCCCGACATCTTGGGATAGCCGTCATATTGTTTCTTTAACAGGTGGAAAACGCTTTAAAAATGGTTGGGAATTTGGTATGCGTTGGTTATTTTCAGGTGGTGCGCCTTACACGCCATACGACATCGCTACCTCGAGTTTGATCAACAATTGGAACATCAATGGCGTTGGTTTATTGGATTACAACAACCTAAACACGCAAAGAGAAAGTAGCTTCCATCAATTGAATATCCGGGTGGACAAAAAGCTCTACCTTAAGCAATTCAACATGAACTTTTATTTTGATGTCCAAAATGTGTATGGCTACCAAGCAAAACTTGCCCCAATCTTGTTGTTAGATACCGATGCTAATGGCCAGGCAGTTGTTGATCCTAATGATCCAACGCGCTACAAAACCAAACTGATTGAGAATGCTTCTGGAATTGTTCAACCAACTCTTGGCATCATCATCGAATTCGTCACGAAGAAAACCAAGTAGACTCTTTTCTAGATTCTTAAAAAAGTGGTATCTTTGCACCCAAATTTATGAATAATGGCAACCAATAGAACTTTCACAATGCTCAAGCCCGATGCAATCGAAAATGGGCATATGGGTAAAATCATCGACATGATTATCAATGCTGGTTTCAGCATCAAAGCAATGAAATACACGCGCCTTTCTGAGGCTCAAGCAAAGGCTTTCTATGAAGTACACGCTGAGCGTCCATTTTACGGCGAACTTGTTGAATACATGACAAGTGGACCAATCGTAGCCGCAATCTTAGAAAAAGAAAACGCAGTTGCAGATTTCCGTGCTTTGATTGGTGCTACAGATCCTGCAGAAGCTGCAGATGGCACAATCCGTAAAGCTTTTGCAGAAAGCAAAGGTCGCAATGCAGTTCACGGTTCTGATTCCGATGAAAATGCAGAAATCGAAGGAAAATTCCATTTTTCAGCTGCTGAGATTTTCTAATTTCAACTACTGTTTTCAATTCAAAAGACCGCCTAGCGGTCTTTTTTCATTCATAGCCATATGAGATTTACAGAAGCCATCG
>JBIPMW010000002.1:0-28664 GCA_044376455.1 Crocinitomicaceae bacterium
GTGCTGATAAAAATGCCGGTGCGTTTTTCTCTCCAATTTTGTTTAGAAATGAAAAACCGCTGCAAGCTACGGCATGTCACGATATCGAAGCATTTGGCCCTGTTGCAACCATCATGCCGTATAAAGGCATGAAGCAAGCTATTGAGATTGCCAAATTAGGCAAGGGCTCTTTAGTTTCTTCTATTGTTACGCCAAGCAACGAAGAAGCAGTAGAATATGTCGTCGGAGCAGCTAGTATGCACGGCCGAATTTTAGTTTTAAATAAAGACTGTGCCAAAGAAAGTACCGGACACGGATCTCCGATGCCACTCCTGACACATGGTGGTCCGGGTAGAGCTGGTGGTGGTGAAGAAATGGGCGGTAAACGCGGTGTTTTGCATTATTTACAGCGTACAGCCATTCAAGGTCATCCAACGACTATCACAGCCATTACGCAACAATTTCAAGTTGGTGCTGAAATGCCTGAGGCAAATCCGCATGTCTTCCGAAAACATTTCGAAGAATTGGTTATTGGTGAAACGGTATTTACCCACAAGCACACGGTTTCGGATGCCGATATTGTCAATTTTGCTAATGTTTCAGGCGATAATTTTTATGCGCACATGGATGCCACTTCATTGGAAGGAACCATCTTTGAACGACGCGTTGCTCATGGCTATTTCATTTTGTCAAAAGCTGCCGGTTTGTTTGTAGATCCGAAAAAAGGCCCGGTTCTTTTGAACTATGGTATCGAAGAAGCAAGATTCACCAAGCCGGTTTATCCGGGCGCTACCATTGGTGTCCGATTTACGGTCAAAGAAAAGATTGATCAAGAAAAACGCAGCCCAGAAGATATTGCCAAAGGGATCGTAAAATTCTTGGTTGACGTCTATGATGAAACAGGTGAAACCGTTGCACTCGCGACAATCTTAACAATGGTTAAGAAGCTCAAAGACGCTTAAATTAGCTTTAAACTTATTTGAATTAGTCATTATCCGGATGCTCTGCGGCAAACTCAATCTCGAGTTTGTCCATGTCGTAGTCCGTCTCTTCATTGTAGATATCGATGAGCGGTTCTTGGATAGAGCGCATACTGAACTTTCTTTCTAGTGTCAACAAAAGCGCTGGTAATATGATGAGGTTTGTGGCCATACCCACCATGATGGTGATTGAAACCAGGAGCCCTAATGCTTTGGTGCCGCCAAATTGTGAAAACACGAACATCAGGAAGCCAAAGAATAAAATCACAGAGGTATAGAAAATACCGAGTCCGGTTTCGCGCAGTGAATGTAAAATGGCAAAGTGCGTATCCCAGGCATGCTGCTTGAGTTCATGTCTGTATTTACCAAGGAATAGAATGGCGTTATCTACAGTGATACCCAGCGCAATACCGAACACTAAAATAGTAGATGGCTTGAGTGGAATTTGAAAATAGCCCATGATTCCGGCGGTAAATAATAGTGGAATAATGTTTGGAATCATGGAAACCAAAATGATCCTGAAAGACCTAAATAAGAAGGCCATCATGATGGCAATTGAGATAATGGCAAAAATCAAAGATTGTAATAAATTGATAAACAAGTACTTTGTGCCTTCTGTCTGTACGACTTTGATGCCTGTAAATACAAGGCCGTAGTATTCTTGGTCGATGGCTTGTCTGAGTAGTGGATTAAAGCCTTTTTTGCTGGCAAAATCTTTGACTTTTTCGGGGTTCATGTCAAAGGCCATTTGCTGTGCATCACTGCCTTTTGATAGCAGTGCGGTTAGGTTGTTATAGACTCCAGAGTGTTCGTAAATAATGGAGTCAAGGGCGCCTGTATTTCCTTTGCTAATTTTGGTGTAAAGTCTTTCTAAAGTTGGCTTTTCAGGGTTAAGTATGAGGTCCGTTTTGATTTTGAGTCGATCAAGTGTTGGACCTACTTGGTCAACGCTTAAATCCTTCATTTGCATGCGGATGCGCAAAGTAGTTTTACTGGTATCCACCAGATTTTTAAGTGAAGCAGAACCACCATTCAGGCTACTGAGGTCAAGCTTATCGATGTACTTTTTGAGTCGAAGTTTATCCCGGTTGGAGATAATGGTGTATTTGCTAGGGTTGCCTCCATGGTAAGCCATATTGATTGACTTAATCAAGTCAACATAAGACATGCTTTTTGAAAACAAACTGTCCTTGGCAAACAAGCCCTGAATATCGTCCACTTTATGCATGGTTTCAGAACTGAAGAGGCGCCCTTTTTCTTTGTAGTTTACGGTAATTTCGAAGGGAATTGAACCCCCGAAATTATTTTCAACAAATTTAAGGTCCAGCAGGATAGGGTCGTCTTTTGGTAGGTCACTAGTTACATTTCCCGTAGAAATTATTTTAGTCATGCCATATAGACTAAAGATGACCATGAGTACAGAGCTCAGATAAATCCAAGGACGATATTTGGTAACGATTTTTACAACTAATTCAATAATTCCTTGTGAATATACGCGGTAAAGATGTTTGAGGTGACGAGGTTTTGGTGGTTTTGCAAAAGATGCGAATATCGGAATGATGGCCAACGAAAGTACGAACACCACCATGATGTTCCAGCTCGAGATGATGCCAAACTGTGCAAGCTTGTCAGAACTTGTAAAGGTTACAAAACCAACCGCAGTGGTAAGGTTGGTGAGGAAGGTTACAGATCCGATGCGCTTGACCATAACGAACAAAGCGCGCATTTTGCTTCCTAAGCGTACATATTCTTGATGGTAGCGGGTCACTAAAAAGACGCAATTGGGCACACCGATGACAATCAATAGTGGTGGAATGAGCGCCATAATAATAGAAAGTTCGTAGCCCATAAAGGCAATGCTACCTAAAGCCCAAATTACAGAAACGAACACAACAGAATTGCAAAGTAATACGACGTACAGTGATCGGAAGAAAATATAGAGTAACAATGAAGAAGCAAAAATGGACAGCGCTAAGAAGATGTACATTTCATTGACGATACGCTTAGAAACAACTACGCGAATATGTGGAAGCCCCGCAAAGTAAACTTTTCCAAAAGTTTTTTCGTATTGCTTGGCAAGTTCTTCAATTTTAAAAACAACATTAGATTTCTTGCGATTGGACAGCACTTTCTCGTCCATGCCGATCATCAACAAAGAAACATTGCTGGTGTCATTGTAAAGAAGGCCCTTGTATATAGGGTTTTTACGCACCTCTTTTTTGATAGAATCTATGCTTTTATCTCTAAAAGTAGTATCTGAAAATATGCGGTGGATTTCAAATTCATTTTTCTTGATGTTGTTGGTCATCCCAAAGAGAGTAGCTTCAGAGACAACATTATCTACTCCTTTGAACTTTAAAATTTTATAACCGAGCTCGCGCCATTTTTTAAAATTCTCTTCAGTGTACAATGAATCGGTTTGAACGGCCACTACTAAAGTTGAGCCATCTTCACCGAATTGTAGTTTGAACTTTTCATAGTCCATTTGAATAGGATCGTCTTTAGGAAGCGTGTTTCCGAAACGATTGTCAACTTTGAGGGCAGTAGCGGCATAATACCCAAAGAAAACGGTGATCAGGGCAATGATTGCCAGAATAAAAAGGCGATTTCTAAGAATTAAACTGGCAACTTTACTCCACATGCGACTAAATGTACAAAAAAATGAGGGGTGAAGTTACGAATAATTGTCAAAATGACCTTAATACCCTATTTAACCCAGTCGCCGCTTATTAATTCAGGTTGAGTTTAATTCCTAAAACGACAGAGCGAGGCATGAGTGGGCGGTACCCTTGAGGAAGGTTTGCAACAATGCGCTTGTTATTTGCTATGTTTTGAATACTTGTATATATGCCCCACCGTTTATTGAGGTGTAAATTGAGAGAGCAGTCAATCGTGGTGAATGCTTGAATAGCCGAAACTGAGCCATAATTTTCATTGGATTGCGCGAAAATCATTGGGTCTTGTCCTGGTTTGATGCGGGTTTTGCCAACATAATTTGCAGACACCATCATGTTCCATCTGTGACTTTCCACACCCGCACTTACTGACAGTAAATGAGGTGTGATGAATGGAATGAAATCGCCACTTGTAATTTGTCCGCTACCCCAGTCACCACCACCATTGATAAATGTTTCTTGGAATACCGCTTGGGTAAAGGTGTAATTGAGTTGCAACGGAAACTTTAACGCCGTCAGTTGGTCACACTCTAAATAACCCCTCGAACTTAACTCAATCCCTTGAGCCAATGCTTTTCCGGCATTGAACAAGTCTCCGGTGCCCATACCACCGCCAGAAATATTATCTGAACCAAGTAGGTTTTGGTAATCACTTCTAAAGATTACAGCTTGGATTTGAAGTTTTTGACTATTGAATCGATAACCCATTTCGTAATTAATGGCTGTTTCAGCTTTGGCTTGCTCAATTGAATTGGTGCTGGGCATTCCAGGAGGTGAAAAACCCTTATGTGCTCCAACAAATAAAAGTTGGTTCGCATTGAGGGTGTAATCAAGACTAATCCCTGGCAGCCAAATTTGCAATTGATTAGACCCCGTACTCAAGTTCGTGCCCAATCTGGCGTAGTCAGCGGTGCCGTAATTTGAAAAGTCAAGCTCGATCTTTTCGTGTCGAAGCCCAGCTTGTAGTGTAAATTTTTTATAGCTCATTTGATAGTCAGCAAAAACTGCCAAACTCCAAGCAGCTCTGAGCTGATTTTCCTGATTACCCATTTCTCCGCCGTCTGTTAAAATCATGATTCCGTCCGACATTTGATAGTTACTTTGTGTGCCGTATCTACTGGCCTCATCTTGATGAAGTCTGATGCCAACCCCTGCAAGGTGTTTAATAGTGCCTGTTTTAAAATGATAATTCGCGTTGGATTGGATGCCCCGTGTCAGGAATGTTCGAGCAGCATTTCTGAAAACGACCTCGCCATCAGCTTGCCCTGTCATGATATCGTATCCGACACTATTCGCTGTTTTATCTGTAAGAATATTATTGATGCTTTTTCCACCGAAACTATTCGCTCTTCCCCAATCTCTAAAAGTTTTAGTAAGATAGGCAGCACTGGTTATTTGGAGATTTTTAATTGGGGTGATATGATGTTGCAAAAGGGCATGGTTGTGAAATAGATTGAGCAAATCTTTTTGCGTGCCAGCATATCTGCGCAACGGATTTGCGATGAAGTCTTCATAATTAAGCCCTAAGTAAGTCTCATTTGCGATTTCCTCAACATGCACAATTTTCAAGCTCACGCTTTGTTGAATTTTGTTTTCAGGCGCACTTTGCCACCTGGTTTTTGCCATGAAGTCTCGGCGATCAAATCCGGTATTGCCTCCTCCATCTAGTTCCTTAAATCCTTGAGAGGCGATGCGGTTCACTTCGAATAAATACGAAAAATTTCCTTTGGTATCACCGATCCAAATACGTTCCTGGTTGGTTCCAAAACTTCCGTAGCTCGCCTGTGCAAAGCCTTTAAATTGTTGAGGAATGGGTGTTGAAAGTAAGTTGATCGCTCCGCCAATGGTGTATGGCCCGTATTTGATTTGACTGCTTCCTTTGAGGACCTCAACACTAGAAATCCTGGTAAATGTTGGAAAGTAGTAAGCCGATGGATCGGAATATGCGGCAGGAGCAATGAGCATCCCGTCTTCCATTAAGGTGATTTTTGTACAGCGGTTGACGGGCGTGCCTCTTAATCCAATATTTGGACGAAGACCAAAACCGTCTTCATCCCGCACTTGAACGCCAGGAATGGTGCGGAGCACTTTGTTGATATCTGGCTGATTTAATTTTTGCAATTGAGCCGGTGTAATTTTTTGACCTGATCCTCCGACAAATTTGTTTTGAGTACTGATGATTGAAACGCTTTGTGTTTCAATAATTCTGAGACTATCTGAGCCTTCGTTTGTTTGGGAGTAGACGTTAACAAAAAGTATACATAGACCGAGTGTGAGGATAGCCGCTTTCATTTATTTAGATTAAATATAAATAACGAGGCAAAACTACTACTCGATCTCATAATAGGAAATACCAATAAAGTGGTATTTTACATTGAATGCCGCAAATGAATAAAGGCCTAAAAACAAAAAACCCTTGACTCTTATTAGAATCAAGGGTTTATCTCACAGTATTGTACTCGAGGCGGGACTTGAACCCGCACGGGCAAATGCCCACAGGATTTTAAGTCCGGCGTGTCTACCGATTCCACCACTCGAGCTCAAAAGAGCGAGAAACGGGATTCGAACCCGCGACCCCGACCTTGGCAAGGTCGTGCTCTACCAACTGAGCTATTCTCGCTTAAGACACCCATAATTGCGCAGCCGTTGCTTTGCTAGGGGCGACAAAGTTAACGATAATTTTAATTTTTCAAAATTCTAGATGCATTTTCCTTGCGATTTTTTAAAGAAAAATAGATCCAGGTAAGTGGTAACAACAAAGCGTAATTGTAATAAAGATCCTCGAAAGGAATGCTAATCATGCGCCATCCAATGATGTGAGACGCACTGTACCAGACAATTGGCTCTTCTGTAACAGCACCTGTAAGAATACCGTTGACAATAAAAAAGGGCAGTAAACACAACAGGTAGGCCCACATGTAATCTTGGTACCAATTTTTTTTACGCAATAGCAAAGTAAGCACACCACTCAGTGCACAAGCTAAAAATGTATAATAATTCTTGGCATAAAGCAGCACCCAAAGGGTCGAGCTAAAGACAAATAAAAAGGCGAATAATTGTGGGAGTTTGGCCACATTCCGATTTGGAAAATAGGCTTGAATGACGCGAAGCAGAAAGATGAAATTATAAGGAATGACAAAAAAGAACAGTACTTCTTCGAGCGGTAAATGACCTAAATAAACTTTCAAGAGATAGCGGGGATTGAAGCCCCAAACGCCCCATTGTGTAAAAAACTCATCCCATATAAGAAATGGTATAGCGACGCAAATAGAGGCAATCAGTACAAAAGACCAGTCTTTAAAAAAGGCAACTTTTTTATCAAAACTTAGCGCAAACGGCCCAGCAAAAGACAATAAAATGACCCAACCGTATAAACTCATGCGCGTTCTTGCTTTTTGAATTGCTTGGCACTTTCAATATAGAAACGAATAGGTACTAATAACATACCAAAACACTCTCCATGCTCTTTACCCAAATGCTTGTGATGGATTTTATGGGCTCTACGAATGGCATAAAAATAAGGATGCTCAATGTCTCTGAGCCATTTAAACCTGCGGTGAATATAGACGTCGTGAATGAGAAAATAAGCCAGACCATAAGCGGCAATACCAAAACCAATCCAAACGGGTAATAAATTTTGATTCATCATGCCCAGCATAATACATAGCCACGATGGAATGGCATAGATCAAGAAAAACACATCGTTTTTTTCAAAAAAACCGGGCTCGACCTGATGGTGGTCTTTGTGGAAATACCACATGATGCCGTGCATGACGTACTTGTGCGTGGCCCAAGCCATGAATTCCATGATGAAAAATGTACCGAGTAAAACCAATGGACCCCACCAAATCATAAGTAAAGATTTAAAATGCTGAAAAATGCAATTATGTAAAAAAACAACGCAATAGCTACATTGTTTGCTTCATTAAGCCGCCATTTTCGATAAGCAAACTGAATAAGGAGCGAAACAAGAAGCCAACAAACATAATTGTAAAGTGGAATCTGGTTGTTTTTCCAATTCCAAAAATGAAGTTTAATGGCGACGGGCTCCATCAGATAATCAAGGAAGACCATTAATATGGCGGCCAAAAAAACTTCTGGAAAAAAGTTGAGTTTAAGTTTTTTGAGCATTGCCGCTGAAACAACGCTTAACATGGCCCAATTGATGCCGATAATGACCGGGACAGCAAAAACTTTTGGACCCAAAACGGGGCCATATTTGTAGTCTCCGAACAAGAGGCCAGTATGTACACCAATCCATTCGGCAAGCATACCGGTAAAAAATGCAAGGGCAATAAAGCCCCAAAACTTATTGCCATAACTACTACGACTTAATAAAAGTACCAGGAACGACAATAAAAGATGAAAAAAAGAGAGGTTCACAAAGAAAGATCGGTAGGTCGGAAAGTACATGCCTACTATACCTACTACATAGAAAATCCCGATAAAAAGAATCAGTTTGCGATTCAAAATTCTATTCTTTAGTGATGAAAGCTTGTCCTTCGATCATGTTCGAAATAATTTGATCTAAAGGCATGTATTCAAAGGACAACTCAGCTTTAATTTTGTTGATGTCGTATTGTACATTTTGATGGGAAGACCGCGCTGTTTCAATACTGAGGCCGGATCTTTTTCCGCTGATGTGACACCAAAGTTCATGTACAATTGCAAATAAATAGGTGAGTTTTTTGGCTGCAGCAATCCTTGGGGGCTTTTTACCAAGGTGTTTAGCAAATTGTGTAAAAAGGTCTTTAAAAGATTGTTGAGGGCCCACTACCAAAAAACGCTCCTTGTGCACTCCTTTTTCAACCAAACCAACCATCACTTGAGCAACATCCCTTGCATCCACTACTGCGTTGCTTCCGGAAGTATAAAACAAAAGCCCTTGCTTGGCGGTGTCGAGCATTTGCAAAGAAGGACTGCCTTGGGCTGCCGGACCTAAAATCACACAAGGGTTGACAATCACGGCTTTTAAGCCTTCTTCAACGCCTCTCCAAACTTCTCTTTCAGCGAGCAATTTAGAAATTCCATAGCCGCTGTGCTTGCCGCCAACTTGCCATTTAGTTTCTTCATTGACTATTTTGCCTGCTCCACCAATTGCTGCCGTTGAGCTCACGTGACAAAAGTGCTTGACTTTGTGTTTCAGTGAAAAATCAACGAGGCTTGCGGTTACATATCGATTTTGTTGCAGACAAAGCTCGAAATCGGCCTTAAAAAATGAAACAAGTGCAGCACAATGGTAGACAAAATCTGCGCCCTGAACGAGTTGTTCGACATCTACTAAATCCGTTAGATCTGCATGAACCCACTCGATAAGCGCCCATTTTTCTTCAGCTTCCTCCTTTAAATAATAATGAAAAAGTCTTTTGACCTCTTGTACTTTTGACGCATTGCGAAAGCTCGCACGGCAAGGTTGCCCGTTTTTTACGAGCGCTAGCAGTACATGACTGCCTAACAATCCGGTGGCTCCGGTTACTAAATTCACGGTTTAAAGCTAGCGATTACATTTGATTATAATACGCAGTCAACGCTTCTTTGATCTTTTCTTGGGCAAATGCTAATTGTTCTGACGTATGTGCAGAGGAGATAAACCCAACTTCGTAGCCACTTGGACCGAAATAAACACCGCGATCCAAAAGGAAATGATGCATAAAATTGAAGGCACTCATGTCACTGTTAATTTGTTCAGCGGCAGCGATGCGTTTTTTACCATTGAATGAAAACCAGAAAATCGAACCAATACTAACGAGTTCCATTGGAAAGCCATTTTGCGCAGCAAATTCGTTGATGCCGTGAACAAAAGCAGTGGTTTTTTGAGCTTGATTGGTGTAAAAATCTGGTGCCGCACAAAGTTCGAGTTGTGCTAGCCCAGCGGCCATTGCTACCGGATTTCCAGAAAGTGTTCCGGCCTGATATACTGGCCCCTCTGGTGAAACGAATTGCATGATTTCTTTTTTAGCGCCGTAGGCCCCAACAGGTAGTCCGCCGCCAATGATTTTTCCGTAGGTAACAATGTCAGGAGTAATGTTGTAATATTCGGCTGCTCCGCCAAAGGCAACTCTGAATCCAGAAATCACTTCGTCAAAAATCAGAAATACATTGTATTTAGTGCAGAGTTCGCGCAATTGCGTTAAAAAACTAAGGTCTTGTAGGATGAGTCCGTTATTGGCAGGAATGGGCTCAATGATAACGGCGGCTAAATCGTGGTGATTGGCTTCAAAACAGACTTCTAAGGCAGTGAGGTCATTTAGTGGCAATACCAATGTTTCATTGGCAAACGCTTCGGGCACACCAGCACTTGATGAGGTTCCGAAAGTCACTAAACCACTACCAGCCTTAACCAATAAAGCATCGACATGTCCGTGATAGCATCCTTCAAATTTGATGATTTTATTTTTTCCACTTGCACCGCGAGCCAAGCGCAAAGCACTCATGACTGCTTCAGTACCAGAACTTGTAAATCGAATTTTATCAATAAAAGGCAATCTTTGGAGCATAAAAGCAGCCAGCTCATTTTCTTTTTTAGTGGGCGCTCCAAAACTGGCACCGTTACTTAATGCCGCAACAATTTTTTCAAATACATAAGGATGATTGTGTCCATGAATCAAAGGCCCCCAACTGCAGCAAAAATCGACAAATTCGTTGCAGTCTTCATCCCAAATTTTGGCGCCATCACCTTTAGCAATAAATAGAGGCGTACCACCTACTGATTTAAAGGCGCGAACTGGAGAATTGACACCCCCAGGGAAATATTCTTTAGCTGCTTCAAATAATTCTGCCGAACGGCTGCGGTTAATCGGAGAGGGAGTCTTCATTCTTATGTATATTTGCGACAACAAAAGTACGAATAAAGCCGCGCATATGGAATTTCAAGACAGCCTCAATTTCGCAAAACAATTGGACCAACAAGATCCATTAGCCGCATTTCGCTCGCGCTTTTATTTCCCAAATTTTCATACTGAAAACCCAGTTTATTTGACGGGTAATTCTTTAGGTTTACAACCAAAAACTGCTGCAACATATTTGCAAGAAGAACTCGATGATTGGGCTAAATTTGGTGTGGAAGGACACTTCCTGTCAAGAAGACCTTGGTTCTCTTATCATGAAAATCTGACAGCTATGGCAGCCAAAATCGTGGGCGCACTTCCTATCGAAGTAGTTATCACACATTCTTTGACGACCAACTTGCATTTACTGATGGTGTCTTTTTACCGACCGGAAGGCAAGCGCGTCAAAATCCTTTGTGAAGAAAAAGCCTTTCCATCTGATCAATATGCATTGGCTTCACAAGTTTCATTCCACGGTTTACCTCAAGATGCATTAGTGGAAGTTGGCCCGCGTGCTGGTGAGCAACTCATCAGGGAAGAAGACATCCTTTCCAAGATTCAAGAATTAGGAGATGAATTAGCCTTAGTTATGATTGGCGGCGTTAATTACTACACGGGTCAGTATTTTGATTTAGAAAAAATTACAAAAGCGGGCCACGACGTAGGCGCAGTTGTGGGCTTTGATTTAGCGCATGCTGCTGGCAACGTAAACCTTCAACTACACAACTGGAATATCGATTTTGCTGCTTGGTGCGGATACAAATACCTGAACTCCTCACCAGGGGGTGTCTCCGGAATGTTTGTTCATGAGCGCCACGCCCATAACAAAAGCCTGCCACGTTTTGCAGGATGGTGGGGCCACAACAAAGAAGTGCGTTTTCAAATGGAACCTGGTTTTGACCCAATACCCGGCGCTGAAGGATGGCAATTGAGCAATGCCCCAGTATTAGGCATGGCAGCACACTTGGCTTCACTTGAAATTTTTGAAGAGGCTGGAATGGATCGCATTGGTCAAAAAAGAGACCAACTGACTGCGTATTTAGAGTACTTGATTCATTTAGTTTCGGAACGCAACAAAGAAAAATGTGAATTTGAGGTGATTACTCCGAGTTCACCGAAGCAAAGAGGCTCACAACTTTCAATAATGGCCAAAGGTCAAGGGCGTCAACTTTTTGATAAACTCACGGCACTAGGCGTAATTGCCGACTGGAGAGAGCCAAATGTAGTCCGAATTGCGCCGGCCCCGCTTTATAATTCCTATGAAGACTGCTTCCGATTTGCTCAATTTTTAGAGCAAGCGCTTCATTAAGTTTGCTGTATTGAGATAACTATCAGTCGTGCTGCGCTAAATAATGCTGAATATCTGCTGCAAAATGCTTTTTTTCCAAAGATCTAACGATCGTTTCTATCTCTAAGGCACTTGCATTTTCTGGAAGCTTTTGAGCGTGTTGAAACAAGAGTTTTCCTTTATCAAATTCTTCGTTCACCAAATGGATGCTGATTCCACTAAACGTTTGGTCTGCTGCAGCGACTGCCTGATGTACTTTTTGGCCGTACATGCCCGCTCCCCCAAAGTTGGGTAATAAGGAAGGATGGATATTGATGATTTTATCCGGAAATGCTTCAATAAGTTCAGTTGGAATCTTTTTTAAGAAACCCGCCAAAATAATCCATTTTGCTTTGGTGAGTCGGCAATAATTAAGGTAGGCCGAAAAGTCCTGCCCAGAGATGTGCTTAAATGGAACATTATGTGTTTCGCAGAATTGAGCCATTTCCAAATTTTCTTTACTAGAGACCACCCCACACACATTAATTGCTTCATTTCCACTAAAATAGCGGATAATTTCTCGGGCATTGCTACCGGCACCTGAAATAAATATGATTATTTGTGTTTGCATTTCGTCAACAAAGTTAAGCATAGTGAGTGATTCCAGGTATTTGAGCCCTCAAGTGTTGATAAATTAAATCCATATAAGTTTTGTTTATTGGGCGATAGTTTTTTTCTTTGCAAGCTGAAACCTTTAAATTTTAAAAAATGTCTGACATCAAAGCTAAAGTTATCGCGATCATCGTAGATAAACTGAATGTTGAAGAAAGTGAAGTAACTAACGAAGCTAGCTTCACAAATGACTTGGGTGCTGATTCACTCGACACCGTTGAGTTAATCATGGAATTCGAGAAACAATTTAACATTTCTATTCCAGACGATAAAGCAGAAGGTATCCAAACTGTTGGTGACGCTATTGCTTACATCGAAGCAAACGTGTAATCTTTCACGCTACTAATTTACAGGTATGCAATTAAAAAGAGTTGTTGTAACGGGCCTTGGTGCGCTCACTCCAATAGGAAACACAGTACAAGAATACTGGGATGGCCTAATGGCAGGTAAGAGCGGAGCTGCACCCATTAAACAATTTGACGCTTCTTTATTCAAGACGCAGTTTGCTTGTGAGTTAAAAGATTTCAATGTAGAAGATCACATTGACAGAAAGGAAGCGCGTAAGCTTGATCAATTTTCGCAGTATGCCATAGTTACCGCTACGGAAGCTATGGCAGATGCTGCGTTGCTTGAATCTAATCCAAACCTCGACCGAATTGGTGTCATTTGGGGTTCGGGCGTTGGGGGTCTTAAAACCTTCCAAGAAGAAGCCAGAGATTACTTTAGCGGAGACGGAACGCCGCGTTTCAATCCTTTCTTTATTCCAAAAATGATTGCTGATATCGCAGCTGGCCACATCTCTATTAAATATGGTCTTCGCGGACCAAATTATGTCTGTGTATCTGCTTGTGCATCAGCCACAAATGCCATTATTGACGCCTTCAACCTCATTCGTTTAGGAAAAGCCGATGCCATTGTAACTGGTGGTTCAGAAGCAGGTGTCAATGAAATGGGTATGGGTGGTTTCAACGCCTTAAAAGCATTATCTACCCGCAACGATTCTCCAGAGACTGCATCTCGTCCTTTTGACCTCGACCGCGATGGTTTTGTGCTTGGTGAAGGTTCTGGTTGTCTTATTCTTGAAGAATACGAGCACGCCGTCAAAAGAGGCGCAAAAATTTATGCGGAAGTTATCGGCGGAGGAATGTCCGGAGATGCTTACCACATGACCGCACCACACCCAGACGGTATCGGCGCAAGAAACACGATGTTAGCTGCCTTAGAAGACGCAGAAATCGACCCTAAAGACGTAGATTACGTAAACGTGCACGGTACATCTACACCATTAGGTGATATCGCTGAGGTAAAAGCCATTCAAAGTGTTTTTGGCGAACATGCCTACAACTTAAATATCAGCTCAACCAAATCCATGACAGGACACCTACTAGGTGCTGCCGGAGCCATTGAAGCTGTAGCTTGTGTGATGTCTGTTAAAAACGACATGATTCCACCGACAATCAATCACTTTACAGACGATCCTGAGCTAGATCCAAAATTGAATTTTACCTTCCACAAGCCACAGGCAAGAACGGTAAACATTGCACTTTCCAATACTTTCGGTTTTGGAGGTCACAATACCACCATTATCGTCAAGAAATTCAACGCATAAGTTGCTGAAATTTCCTTTGTTTTCAAAGAAAAAAACTGCAGAAGACCTAAAGCTCATTCGCTTTGTCATGAAGCATTTTGGTTATAAACCAATTCAAATAGCGTATTTTAAACAAGCGCTGACCCACAAAAGTATGCTCGCCGAAGAAGCATTATTACAAGCTAACGAAAGGCTTGAGTTTTTGGGTGATGCTATACTAGACGCCATTGTTGCCGCTTATATCTTTGATAAATACCCAGATGCAGACGAAGGTAAACTCACTAAAATAAAATCCAAGATTGTCAATCGCAAAACACTATCAGGCATAGGAGAGCGCATGGGCATTAGGGATCATTTAGTTTATAACAAAAGTAGGAGCATCAATTTAGCAGGTCTTGAAGGCAATGCCTTGGAAGCGCTAGTAGGTGCAATTTACCTAGATGCGGGTTACGAACAAACAAAAAAAATCATCCGCAATAATGTGCTCAGAAAATACCTCAATCTTGCACAGCTTCTTGAAGAAGAAATCGACTTTAAGTCAGCCCTGTTTATTTGGTGTCAAAGAAAAAAACTGAGTCTTGAATTCAAATTACTTGACGAACAATTCAATGATGGCAAGTGGCATTATGAAATGGAGGTACAAATTAATAGAACGGCTTACGGAAAAGGCAAGGGTTTGTCAAAAAAGGAGGCTGAGCAAGCAGCATCAAAAGAAACACTGGCCTTAATGGGAGAAATTTAATCGGGTATTACAATTTCTAAAATTTGTAGTACATTTGTGACAACTAAAGCAGATAACAATGACTTGGACAGATTTCGTTTATAAAATTGGTGATACATTTCAATGGTCTTTTGGATTCTTTGAATTCGTTCAAAACTATTTCAATAACATCCTAATCGTATTAGGCTTTTTTGGTTTTTACTTTTGGATGCGTACACAAAAACGTCTTAGCGACAAATCAAATGTGCCGGTAGAAATCAAGGACAACCAAGGTTGGTATAAAAAAGAAGGACAACAGCTGAAATAAGCTTATCGATAAAATTAAAAAGGGCGGTTAGAAATAACCGCCCTTTTTTTGTGCCTTCTTGAAGACAATATTATTTTTCTGATAATAGTGAAGAAGTTAAAAATTCACGGTTCATGCGTGCAATGTTCTCTAGTGAAATTCCTTTTGGACACTCTACTTCGCAAGCACCAGTATTGGTACAATTACCAAAACCTTCTTCATCCATTTGGCGAACCATATTGAGCACGCGGTCCTTAGCTTCAACCTTTCCTTGCGGGAGCAAGGCATATTGAGAAACTTTAGCCCCTACAAACAACATGGCTGACCCATTTTTGCAAGTTGCTACACAGGCCCCACAACCGATGCATGCAGCCGCTTCAAAAGCTTTGTCTGCATCTGCTTTAGGAATCGGAATAGCATTGGCATCCATGGTGCGGCCAGAGGTGTTGACAGACACGAATCCACCGGCTTGTTGGATACGATCAAATGCTGAGCGATCAACAACCAAATCTTTGATAATTGGGAATGCACGTGATCTCCATGGCTCTACATAAATGGTGTCTCCGTCTTTGAAACTACGCATGTGTAATTGACAGGTAGTGGTCCCTGTTTCTGGTCCATGAGCGCGTCCATTGATGTACAAAGAGCACATACCACAAATACCTTCTCGGCAATCGTGATCAAATGCAATAGGTTCTTTTTGCTCGTTGATGAGTTGCTCGTTCAATTGATCGAGCATTTCAAGAAAGGAACTATCTGTAGAGACCTGATTGAGGCTATAGGTTTCTAAACCACCCTTCGCATTGGTGTTTTTTTGTCTCCAGATTTTGAGCGTAATGTTGATGTATTTTGAAGCCATACGATTCTTATTTATAGTTGCGCGCTGC
The DNA here is from genome assembly GCA_044376455.1 of Crocinitomicaceae bacterium. Taxonomy (GTDB): domain Bacteria; phylum Bacteroidota; class Bacteroidia; order Flavobacteriales_D; family Crocinitomicaceae; genus UBA952. The sequence goes on from JBIPMW010000002.1 coordinate 15,883, forward strand.
AATTTTGATAAATTCATAATTCAAAGCCTCTTTATGTAAGCTGGCTTTGGTAGCATCGCCTCCTTGGTATTCCCAAGCGGCTACATATTTGAAGTTCTCGTCGTCACGAAGTGTTTCTCCTTCGCTATCTTGGTATTCTTCACGGAAGTGACCACCACAAGATTCTAGGCGATGCAAAGCATCAACAGCCATTAGCTGACCAAGTTCAATAAAGTCTGCAACACGCATCGCTTTGTCGAGCTCAGGGTTCATTTCGTTGGCGTCGCCAGGAACAAAAACATCGTTGTAAAACTCTTCTTTGAGAGCAGCAATTTCTTCGATCGCTTGCTTTAGCCCAGCTTCGTTTCTGGCCATCCCGACTTTATTCCACATAATTAAGCCTAAACGTTTGTGGAAGTGGTCAACTGATTTTGTTCCCTTATTATTCAAGAAACGATCAATGTTGGCTTTAACTTCGGCCTCTGCAGTTTCAAACTCAGGTGTGTCGGTAGGAATTTTACCGGTTCTGATGTCGTTAGCTAGGTAGTCTGAAATGGTATAAGGCAATACGAAATAACCATCTGCTAAACCTTGCATGAGTGCAGAAGCGCCTAAGCGATTGGCTCCGTGATCAGAGAAATTTGCTTCACCTGTAACAAAACAACCTTCAATCGAACTCTGTAGGTTGTAATCTACCCAAACACCGCCCATTGTATAGTGAACCGCAGGGTAAATTTTCATTGGCGTTTCATATGGGTTGTCGTCGGTAATTTTTTGATACATCAGGAAGAGGTTACCATATTTCTCTTCGATCCATTTTTTGCCGAGTTCAAGTATTTTTTCTTCCGTAGGATTGTGATCACCTTGAGCAAATGCTGACTGACGTCCTTTGTTGCGGATTTCAGTTGCGAAATCGAGGTAAACACCTTCGTTAGTGTCGTTTGCTTCAATACCATAACCTGCATCACAACGTTCTTTGGCTGCTCTTGAGGCTACATCGCGCGGCACTAAATTTCCGAATGCTGGGTAGCGTCTTTCTAAGAAGTAGTCGCGGTCTTCTTCGGCAATTTGAGTTGGTTTTAGGCGTCCTTCTCGAATGGCTTCCGCATCTTCTTTTTTCTTTGGCACCCAAATACGCCCTGAATTTCTAAGTGACTCTGACATCAGCGTCAACTTTGATTGATTGGTGCCATGTACTGGGATACAAGTTGGGTGAATTTGAACAAAACAAGGGTTGGCAAACATTGCTCCTTTTTTGTGCACTTTCCATGCAGCTGAAACGTTGCTACCCATGGCATTTGTAGAGAGGAAGTAAACATTTCCGTAACCACCACTTGCCAAGACCACAGCATGCGCTGAATGACGCTCGAGTTCTCCAGTAACTAAGTTTCTGGCAATAATTCCACGTGCTTTTCCGTCTACTTTTACAAGATCCATCATTTCGTGGCGGTGATACATTTTCACGCGGCCTAAACCGATCTGACGAGAAAGTGCTGAATAAGCACCTAATAAAAGTTGCTGACCTGTTTGCCCAGCGGCATAAAATGTACGTTGAACTTGTGTACCACCAAACGAACGGTTGTCTAAAAGACCTCCGTATTCGCGCGCAAATGGCACGCCTTGAGCAACACATTGGTCAATGATGTTGCCAGATACTTCTGCCAAACGATATACGTTGGCTTCACGAGCACGGTAGTCACCACCTTTGATGGTATCATAAAACAAACGGTAAATTGAATCGCCGTCATTTTGATAGTTTTTTGCTGCGTTGATCCCGCCTTGGGCTGCAATGGAGTGCGCACGACGTGGTGAATCTTGGAAGCAAAAAGCTTTTACGTTATAACCCATCTCACCAAGAGAAGCAGCAGCTGAAGCACCAGCTAAACCAGTACCAACAACGATAATATCTATTTTTGGACGGTTATTTGGAGCAACCAGTTTCATGTGGTTTTTATGATTGGTCCATTTTTCTGAAATTGGACCTTCCGGAATGCGCGAATTTAATGTTGACATAGCCTAATTCCTAGTGGTTCTGGTAAATAATAACAGGGATAATTGCAAACAATAATGGCACGATGATGGCAAAGGCCACTCCCAATTTTTTAATAAGCGGGGTATATTTCGGATGGTTGATTCCTAATGACTGGAATGCGCTTTGGAAACCGTGTAGCAGGTGGTAGGCCAAAACAACCATTGAAATCACGTAAAATAATACAGCGAAAAGCGCCCCTTCGTTTTTACTTTTACTGAAGAAATCCATAACCAAAGTATGGAGGTCACGGTAGCCCTCTGCAACTTTTACGTTGGTTCCTTTGATATAAAGATCGGTACCTTTTTCTACAATATTATTTGGATCTTTTGGGATTGGTTGCACCCCCGGAACATGTGTATAGTATAATTCTGTATTGGCAGCACCCATCATTTGATTTTTCATTTCAAGGGTGTATGTATGTAACGGAACTTCTTGTTTTACTTTCATTTTCCACCAGAAGTTAGCCATGTGCGTAGCCAAGAACACCAAAATAAGTGTACCGAGAATGGCCATGCTACGGCTTGCAGAACTTGAATTGGCGCCCGGCTTATTGTAAGCATAACGAACAGGACGCGCCTTGCGGTTTTGAATGGTGAGCAATATACCATCCACCACGTGGATAAGCACCGCTGCGTAAGTTACGTAGGATAAAATTCCGATAAATGGGTTGTGGCCCATAAAGTAAGCGTATTCGTTGAAAGCTCGGCGTCCTTCCTCTCCGGTTTTAAGGATAAGTTGGAGATTTCCGAGCAAATGCCCTACTAAAAAGGTGCACAGAAATAAACCGGTGAGGGCCATAAACACCTTTTTACCGATTGATGATTTAAAGATTGCAGATTTACTCATATGTATATATCATTTGAAGTGATGCAAATTTAACTCATGAACAGATAAAACCGGCATTTGTTGCACAGATATTCTCTTTGTTGGAGCTATTTAGAATCATTTTAGATAGCTCAAACGAGCGAAGGAATCATCGATCTCTAATTCAATACCAGAACCTAATACAAGTGGCCGGTTGTCATCGATGTGTCCGGCAGGAAAGTCAAAGCAAATAGGAATTTTACGGTATTGAAAATGACTGATAACGAGCTCTTCAATACTCATTCCAAACGGGATGTCGGTATCTTCTAGATCAGTCATGCCCCCGACAATCAAGCCTTTAATTTTATCCAAAGCACCCTGCTTGCGCAAAGCATGCATCATGCGATCGATATGATAGAGGTGCTCAGCTAAATCCTCAATAAACAAGATGGTATCAGCAAAATCATAGCGCTCAGGTGTTGCCAACATGCTGAAAAGGATACTCAAGTTGCCACCGATTAGTTTGCCGGTTGCCTGCCCTTTTTTATTCAAGGGATTACTTGGCAGTTCAATATCAGCTTGGTTCCCAAATAGGGTTGAACTTAAGCAATTGAGCGCAGCGGCACTATTATTTTCAATATTGAGCGCCATGGTGCCATGAATACTTTGAAAACCAAGATTTTGGATTTTATGATGCAGCACACAAATATCGGAGAATCCAATTAGCCATTTCGGTTCACGGATAAATTGTGCCCATTGTATGCCATCAAGTAATTGAATGCTACCATAGCCTCCACGAACACACCAAATTACTTTTGCTACTGGATGATCAAGCCCTTCTTGAAGGTCGGCAAGCCTTTCTAATGTAGTGCCTGAAAAATAATGATGGCGACCACACAGATGCTTACTTCTTTCTGATATTAAGCCTTGAGAAGCCAGCCATAATTCGGCCGCAATGATATAGTGCTCTTCAATAGCTTTTGCAGGCGCACACAAATACACGAGATCACCTGGTTGTAGAGATGGAGGGGCTTGCAACATGTTTATTTCAATAGTGCGTTCAAGAGTTGAAGATCGAGTTGGCTTGTAATTTTGACATTCTCCTCATTGCTCAAGACGAGCAAAGGTTGAATACCCATGGACTCCACCACACTTGCATCATCTGTAAATACATGGGTAAAAGCTTGATCATAAGCTTGTTTCAGCGTAGAAGTCGTAAAACACTGAGGCGTATGCACTAAGAAGTACTCGGCTCTATTGACCGCACTGGAGGATTCAAAAGATCCTTTACGAATAGAATCTTTGGCAGGTAAAACCGGAACCACCGCATCTGCAATACTTAGTGCTGCAAAACAACGTTCAATGGTTTCAATACTTACCAGAGGCCTAACACCATCATGCACACCGACTTGTTCACCGGTACAAAACGCCAAGGCATTTTGAATCGAATGAAAGCGTTCTTGGCCGCCTTCAACCAACTGATGTGGAATTTGTATTTGATAGTCCGCAAGTAAGTTCTCCCAATATGAAAACCAATCCGAGGGCAGTGTAATTAAAATTTGAGCATCTGAATCGAAGGCATGGAAGCGCTCCAAAGTATGTATCAGCACGGGTTTGTTTCCGAGCAATAAAAATTGTTTCGGAATGTCAGTTAGCATGCGCTTACCTAAACCACCTGCGGTAATAATGATTGATCTTCTCACTGAATTCAAAGATAAGCAAACTTTAATTGTGCGCCTGAACACTTAGCATCTTGAGGCGCTGGGGCAGGAGTGAGATCTCAAAGTTTTGTCCTCCAATATATTCCCCGTCTGTTTCTGCATGTAGCCTTTGACTGTCACACTTCAGTTGTACAGGAAAGGAAACCTCCAGGTAATGAGCTTCAGGATGTTTGATTTGTTGACCCCGCTTTACTTTTATAACATTTTTTAAATAATCGAATAATGAAACCTTACCAAGGAGTGTCAGTTTCAGCTTTCCATCAGAGATTTTTGCCCCTGGATGAATATGTAAACCATCTCCAAAAATACTACCATTGCAGAATGCGGCTAGTAAGAGCTCACCTTCATATTGAAAATGTGCGCTATGAATCTGAACATGAGGTCGTTTATATTGTAAAAAAGTTTTGATGATAGCCAATCCGTATGAAAAGTTGGGCCCAAATCGCTTTCTGAAATTTTGCAGTTGCAGCACCACTGCTCCCCCAAAACCGATATCTGCAATATTTGCAAAATAACGCGCTTCGGTCTCTGTTCGGACCATCCCGACATCAAAAGTTTCAAAGTTGCTCGATTGAATTTGACCCAAGAAATCAAAGCTTTTTGGATAAGCCGCTGAACGATAAAAATCATTACCTGTCCCATTTGGTAAAACACCGAGAATGGGCGAAAATTCAGGGTTAGGGTGGCTGCAAACTCCATTAACGAGTGTATTAAAAGTACCATCGCCGCCGACACATAATAGGTGAGTACAGTTAGTGTCTAATTGCTTAATGAATGAAAGTGCGTCATCCGGGCTTTGGCTATTGTAAAGCTTAAAAGCTTCGCCAAAAATCTTTTTGAGATTGGAAAGTAATTCTTGGTTTTGACGAAGAATTTTCTTGTTTCCGTTTGTAATGCAGTAGATAAGATGCATTCGGAAATTTAGCAAAAAAATCAATATTGAATCTGAAGGCTACTAGACTGCTGCCATGATTCACCGTTGATATTTGCAGTAACGAAGTAAATATAAACGCCCCGAGCAAGTTTTTCACCACCTAAATCTGAGCCATCCCATCTAAATTCTGGATTGCTGGTGCGGAAAACAACTTGACTAGAAGCATTTAGTACAACAAGGCTAAAGTCTGAAACGTCATGGTCTTTCCAATTGATGTACAGTTCATCATTCTGACCATCGTTGTTGGGCGTAAATATGTTGGGAAGTATTGGTTTTGTGGTAGCCCGCTTCGGAGCTAAAGTAGCTGCTTCGGGTTGTGTGGTAATGTGCGGATAATGAATGACAGCAGTAGTTACCGCTTGGGCATTTTGATTTTGATGAAGATTTGCAGCGCTTACTGCGTTTGAAACAGGCGCATTGTTATTTGAAAGTGCAGGTGTTAAGTGATCAACCGTATTTGGTAGATGCGTCTCGTTGATTTCAAAGAATTGAGGCGTCGCCAAATCATTACTTGGATGATTAATTTGATTTTCCCGATTAGCGTTTAAATCAATTTTGATTGAACCGTTTACAGCATCCTTATTGAATTGATTTTCAAGTTCCGGCTGGGCGGATTGTATTGGCTTCTCAATTTGATGAAGAGTTGTTTTTTTAGCTGGACCTACTGCCTTAGAAGAATTGATGTAAACGAAATAAGCAGTAGTGACGGCGATGGTTACTGCACTAATGCCAATGATTGATTTTGCGAATAAGCTGAGTCCGGTTTTAGCAGCTGTTGTGGCCATAGAAGACGAAACAGCAGCCCAAAGCGAGGGGGCCACCGGAATTTGGTGCTCGGATAAGCTTTTTGCAAATAAATCTTTGATGTCGTCTTTTTCCATCATTGGTCAATTTTTTCTAGGCGGTCTTTCAAATATGCTCTGGCTCTAAGGTATTGTGTTTTTGAAGTGCTTTCACTGATGTGAAGTTGCTTGGCAATTTCTTGGTGAGAAAAGCCCTCAATAGCAAACAAGTTAAAAACTGTTCGGTAACCGTCTGGTAAACTTTGAACAAGTTTCAATAGGTCATCTGCCATGAGCTTTTCTAGGCCGTGATCTTGATGCGCAATCTTAAAACTGACATCTTCCAAAGGGATGTCGGCTAATAATTTTTTGTCTTTGCGCAATTGGTCAAGGCAGGTGTTTACCGTAATTTTCTTGATCCAACCTTCAAATACACCCTCAAATTTATAACTGGGTAAATGACCGTATATTTTGACAAAGGCATCTTGCAAGGCATCTTGTGCACGCGGTATTTCTTTCATATAGCGCAAGCAGATCACGAGTAGTTTAGGAGCATAAATGTCAAACAACGCTTTTTGAGCCCTTGGACTACCAGCTATACAACCTAGTATCATCTCTCGTTCATCCATGACTCGGCTCTATTGACGGTGGTTGTTTTCAAAAAGTTGCATGCCATAGGCAAGATAGTTTATTTCTTTTAATTTCGTGGTTCATCCTTGTAATCTATAGCATCATGCGCAACTTACTTTTCGGCTTTTTGATTATCATGAACAGCATTTCGGTACTGGCACAAAACGCCAGCAAGCATCCATTTATTGCAGATATCCAACTCAATGATCGTTTACAAATGCAAGTATCTGCTGGGCTACCAAGCAAAGATCCGAAAGCGCCTATCACGATTTATAACGGAGAGGAAGTTTATCAGTTGTCCGTAAAAAAACGGGTAGGAGACACCATTGTCTATGGTTTTCCGGCGCAAGATGCAGAGTGGAGAATTGCATTTAATGAGGACTACACTGTTGCGCGCGGCTGGTGGGTCAATTATAATAAAAAAACGCCAGTACTCTATCCAGTTCATTTGTACCACGGCATTTTGAGTTCGCCAGAACCTCAAGCCAATCAAATAAATATGGAAGGAAAGTGGCGCGTAGTTTTTGCGCCCGGCACCCTAAATGAAGAAACCCTTGTTGGCGTTTTTGAACAAAAAATTGGAAACTTCGTAACGGGTAGTTTTTTAAGTGAAACTGGGGATTATCGCTATTTGCATGGTTACATTTCCGGAAATACACTTCATCTGCAGACCTACACAGGATATTGGGCATTTGTCGTTGATGCAATCCTTCAAAATAAGGAACAAATGACAGGTAACTTCTATAGTGGGTCGAGCTATAATGTACCATTTACAGCACTTCGTGATTCAAGCGTTCAATTGCGCGACGAAAGCAGCTTGACCTATTTAATCAAGCGTGATGAAACAGTATATCTCAAAGGACTCACAAAACTAAATGGTAGAAAGGTTAATTTGGATTTAAACAAGCAAAATCAATTGACGCTCATTCAAATCATGGGAACTTGGTGTCCAAATTGCATCGATGAGAGTCATTTATTAATTGAGCTCCAAGAAAAATACAGCAAACAGGGCTTCCGAGTAGTGGGCTTGGCGTTTGAAGTGGGCAATGACTCGAAAAAACAAAGAGCCCGACTCAAAAAATTTATTTTAGATTTAGGAGTCAATTATGAGGTATACTTAGCGGGAACTTCAAGTAAGGAAACAGCAGCAGCTTATTTTCCGATGCTTAATGGAATCATGAGCTTTCCAACTTCTATTTTAGTTGACAGTCAAGGAAAAGTTATTGCGATCCATACTGGATTCAGTGGCCCAGCAACAGGACAGGCCTACAATGACTTAGTACAGAAATTCAAGCAAGAAATCGAAGGCGCGCTATCCGAATAGAACCGTATTAACGGCCCATCAAGAATGGATACTTGTCGATGTTTTTGAGTGCAATGCTTGTTCCTCGGGCAACTGCTCTAAGCGGATCTTCGGCTATATGAACCGGTAGCTTCGTTTTTGTAGAAATTCTTTTATCAAGACCACGAAGCATAGAACCACCGCCAGCTAAATAGATTCCTGTTTTATAGATATCGGCAGAAAGTTCTGGCGGAGTCATTTCAAGTGCACTTAAAATCGCCTCTTCAATTTTTGCAATTGTTTTGTCGAGGGCATGGGCAACTTCTTGGTACGACACCATGATTTCCTTCGGAATTCCTGTCATGAGGTCACGACCACGCACCGCAAAGTCTGCAGGTGGGTTTTCCAATTCTGGTAAGGCAGCCCCTACTTCAATTTTGATTTGTTCAGCTGTGCGTTCACCTACTAGAATGTTGTGTTGACGACGCATGTATTCTTCGATGTCATTGGTGAAGTCATCGCCGGCAATACGTATGGATTTGTCACAGACAATACCACCTAGTGCAATAACGGCAATTTCTGATGTACCACCACCTATATCAATGATCATGTTACCCATTGGCTCTTCTACATCAATCCCAATACCGATAGCAGCAGCCATTGGCTCGTGAATCAGATATACTTCTTTGGCACCGGCATGCTCGGCTGAATCTTGTACCGCGCGTTTTTCTACTTCGGTAATACCGGAAGGGATACAGATCACCATGCGCAACGTAGGATTGAACAAACTTCTTCCTGGATTGATCATTTTGATCATCCCTTTGATCATTTGTTCGGCACTTTGGAAGTCAGCGATAACGCCATCTTTGAGTGGGCGAACGGTTTCGATTAATTTGTGAGTCTTTCCATGCATCTGCTGCGCCTTTCGACCAATAGCCACAACCTTTCCGGTTTGGATATCTTTGGCAACAATAGATGGTTCATCAACGACAACTTTGTCGTTCCAGATGATGAGGGTATTTGCCGTACCGAGGTCAATGGCAATCTCCTGTGTAAGAAAGTTAAAAAGGCCCATGTTAAGCGCTAATTTATGTTGTAACCTTTAGTTATTCGAAATATGCATCGAAAGGTTACATAAAATTCGAAACATTTTAATATTTATTTTGCCCAACGCTTAATGCTTGAAATGGCGCACTCCTGTGAAGACCATACTCATTTGATTCGCATCACAGTAAGTGATGGATAAATCGTCTTTTACGGAGCCTCCGGGCTGGATAACAGCGTTGATATTTTCGTTGTGTGCAATTTCAACACAATCAGGGAATGGGAAAAATGCGTCACTTGCCATCACTGCGCCGTTGAGCTCAAAGCCAAAAGATTTTGCTTTGTGAATGGCTTGTCTGAGTGCATCCACGCGCGAGGTTTGGCCGGTACCGCTAGCCAATAATTGGCCATTTTTTGCCAAGATAATCGTATTAGATTTGGTGTGCTTCACTAACTTATTGGCGAAAAGTAGGTCTTGTATTTCAGTAGCACTTGGGGCCACTTTTGTTTTAACTTCTAGGTTTTCAGGACCTTCAGTGGCCATGTCTGCATCTTGAACTAAATATCCATTTAAGGCACTACGCACAAGGGTTTTGGGTAGTTCAATGTCATTTTGGACTAAAATAATTCGGTTCTTTTTTGACTGTAATAGCGCGATGGCTTCGTCTGAATAGGATGGTGCGATAAGTACCTCACAGAATAAATCATTGATGAGGGTCGCGGTATCAGTATCAATAGTTGTATTTGCAATTAAGATGCCTCCAAAAGCGCTAACGGGGTCAGCGGCCAATGCTGTTTCATAAGCTTCTTTGAGCGTGTCTCTGGTTGCAAGCCCACAAGCATTATTGTGTTTTAGGATGCCAAAAGTTGGTTGATCGTCCTTGAATTCGTTCATCAAACGAACTGCAGCATCGACATCAAGTAAATTATTGTAAGAGAGCTCTTTACCATGAAGTTTTGTAAAAAGTGCGTCGAGGTCACCGAAGAAAACTCCTTTTTGATGGGGGTTTTCTCCGTAACGAAGCGGGCTTTGTTTTTCTTCGCTAATTTTTAAATAGGAGCTTTCTTGATTCATGAAATACTGATGAATCAGGGTGTCGTAATGGGAAGAAACATGAAAAGCTTCAGCTGCAAAAGATTTGCGTTGGTCTAGATTTGTTGTTGCGCCTTGTTGGCTTAAAATATCTAAAAATTGGCCATATTGGTGGACACTTGGAATGATGACTACATCATTGAAATTTTTGGCTGCAGCTCGAATGAGAGAAATTCCGCCAATGTCAATTTTTTCGATGATATCTGCATGGCTCGCTCCACTCTTAAGCGTCTCTTCAAATGGATAAAGGTCAACAATGACTAGGTCAATAGGGCCAAGATTATGTTCGGCCATATGCGCTTGATCTGCAGGGAGGTCACGGCGATTGAGAATCCCACCAAAAATAGCAGGATGTAAGGTTTTGACACGGCCACCTAAAATTTCAGGAAATTGTGTGACATCTTCAACGGCAGTAACGGGCACTCCATGTTCTTTAATGAAGGCAAGGGTTCCACCTGTAGATAATATTTCAACGTTGTTTTCGTGTAATTTTTGCACGATAGGCGCCAAACCATCTTTGTAATAAACCGAGATTAATGCGCGCTGAATAGCTTTTGAATTAGTCATTTTATATTGGGAAAATGCAAAGTTACGCTATAAATAAAAAGGCCCACTAAAAAGTAGGCCTTATTTTATATGAATTTACGTTCAGCATATAACCGGCTAGCGCCGCTTCTATCCTGAACACATTTCACAACCTTCTGGGTCATCGAGTGAACAAGCGATAGCTGCTTGTTGATCTTCGATGCTTTGCGCTTTAGGTTCTTCAACAACAGTTTTGTCAACTGTAAATTTGATGGCGTCAGTTGCTGCTTTTGTACGGAGGTAGTACATGCCTGTTTTTAAGCCTTTTTCCCAGCCGTAGAAATGCATGGAAGTCAATTTACCAAAGTTGGCGTTCTCCATGAAAATGTTGAGCGATTGACTTTGACAAATATAGGCACCGCGGTCAGCAGCTTGTTCGATGATTGCTTTTTGAGAAATTTCCCAAGCTGTTTTATAAAGATCTTTGAGGCGTTGAGGAATTTCTTGGATGTTTTGGATAGATCCGTTCGCAGCCATAATTTTTTGACGCATGTCTTTGCTCCAGAGACCTTCTTTAACGAGGTCTTTGAGTAAGTGCTTGTTGACGATGATGAATTCACCTGAAAGCACGCGACGTGTGTAAATATTGGATGTGTATGGCTCAAAACATTCGTTGTTGCCAAGAATTTGTGCGGTAGAAGCCGTAGGCATAGGTGCAAGTAACAAACTATTACGGACACCGTGTTTTTTAACTTCGGCTTTGAGAAGATCCCATTCCCAACGATTTGTAGGCGTAACTCCCCACATATCAAATTGGAAAACACCTTTAGAAACTGGAGAACCTTTGATTGTTTCGTAAGGGCCATCAACTTTAGCTAAGTCTTTAGAGGCAGTCATTGAGGCAAAGTAGATGGTTTCAAATACTTCGCGATTCAATGCGCGTGCTTCTTCGGACTCGAACGGGAAGCCCATCATGATAAATGCATCGGCTAGACCTTGAACACCAAGACCGATTGGTCTGTGGCGCATGTTGGAGTTGCGCGCTTCTTCTACTGGGTAGAAATTGTTGTCGATGATGCGGTTGAGGTTGAGGGTAGCTTGATACGTAACTTCGAAAAGTTTATCGTGGTCAAAGGCGCCATCTTCCGTAACAAATTTAGGCAAGGCCAAAGAAGCAAGGTTACATACAGCAACTTCGTCAGGCGCTGTGTACTCGATGATTTCGGTACAAAGGTTAGAAGACTTGATAGTCCCTAAATTTTGTTGGTTAGACTTGGCATTTGCCGCATCTTTATAAAGCATGTATGGCGTTCCGGTCTCAATTTGAGACTCTAGGATTTTGAACCACAGGTCTTGCGCCTTGATTGTTTTGCGTCCTTTACCTTCTTGCTCGTATTTGGTGTAAAGTGCTTCGAATTCAGCACTGTGTGTGTCAGAAAGACCTGGGCATTCGTGCGGGCACATGAGTGTCCATTCGCCGTTTTCTTTGACACGCTTCATAAATAAGTCTGGAATCCAGAGCGCATAAAAGAGGTCACGGGCACGTTGCTCTTCTTTACCGTGGTTTTTCTTGAGGTCAAGGAAATCAAAAACATCGGCATGCCATGGCTCGATATAAATGGCAAAAGATCCTTTGCGCTTACCGCCACCTTGGTCTACGTAACGTGCTGTGTCGTTGAAAACGCGCAGCATAGGAACGATACCGTTAGAGGTGCCGTTGGTGCCTTTGATGTAGGATCCTGTCGCACGGATGTCGTGGATAGACAAACCAATGCCACCAGCGGATTGAGAAATTTGCGCACACGATTTGAGTGTATCGTAAATACCACCAATGCTATCTTCTTTCATGGTTAATAAGAAGCAAGAAGACATTTGTGGTTTAGGAGTACCTGAATTGAATAATGTAGGTGTTGCGTGTGTAAACCAACCTTCAGACATGAGGTTGTAGGTTTTGAT
>JBIPMW010000431.1:0-3236 GCA_044376455.1 Crocinitomicaceae bacterium
CCTCTTCGATGAGCGTGATTCGCGAGGGCCGATCGCATTCAACGGATGGCCACCAAGTATGGTGCGTTGGTCGCTGACCGGGAGTCAGCATCACCAGTCCATCTTGCCCTGATAAGGTGAACGTGGCGACCCATTTCCCTAGTTTCGGCATCGTGCGTCGCATGTGCAAAACATCCTCGCGATCCGTGAAGACCGAGAGCCCAAATGGCATGCAGGGACAACGCGGTGGAGAGCGGAGTACGCCACCTTTCTCGTGGAACGACCTGCAGTCATCCGTTCCTGCTGGATTCTGGTTGATGATGTGGAAGAAGGAGCCGTTGCAAGCCAGCGCTTGGCTTGGGGGGCAATCTTCCGGCCAACTATCTGGAAAACTCATTGAGCACCCTCATTCAAAAGACAACTTGTGCCATTATAGATTCCTGTAGTAGATTCGCGGCAAATAACGAAGGCCCTTTGGATCGCAAATCACAGCCATCGCCTTCGTACTCATTTGCGGATCTGCCCACCAAAACCATAAAAATGCGTGCGTATCCAGGAGAAGAGTCATTCCGAGTATTCCGAAAAATCGTCGAGTGGAGCGTCGAAATCAGGGGCCATCCAGTGTTTGGAGTCTTTTGCTGTCCCAGGCTGACAAGGCCAACTCGTCAGGGCGGGGTTGGTCGCGACTGCTTTGGCGTTGCCCAGTTCAGTTTGATACGATTCGTCATCGGGGCGCAATCCAGGTTTCATCGAAACTGGGCTCACAAGTTTCGCCACAGTCTGCTGATTTTCAGTAATGATGAGTTCTTCACCCGGTGACAACTGATGGATAAGTTCCTTCAAGTTGGCTTGGGCGTCTTCGATACTCACAGTGGTCATGCTATTCCTCCTGTTGGTTTCGGGTTGACGCACGGCGACGAATCCGGGTGCGGGGTTCGCCCGATGATTCTTTGATTTTAGCACGAGTCTGCTTTGAAGTCGCAGCCGTGCCGTTTGCTTCGTCGTGCGTCCGACTAGCCCTCAGCCGCTCCAGCAGCGTGCTAGCCGGCTCGTCCTTCGGGTCCTGCGGGACCAGTTTGCCCTCAAAGGCTCGCTTCAAAATGCTTTGCCGCAGGCGAGCGGCACGGAGTAGGCCGTGTTCGATCTGCTTTTCGGCTAAAGTGACAACTGACAATCGCTCTTCTACTTCGTCAACTATTTGCCTTTGACTTGGTAGCGGCGGGATCGGAATCATTATTTTTCGGAATTTCTGCTGCGTCAGATTGACGCCACTATCCGAAATCCCAGTTTTCATGTCATCAAGTTCGTCAAGTATTGGGGGAGAGTTTAGAGCGATCTCAAGATACGAAGGTATTACTTGCGAGTGATCGCACCGAATTCGATAAACCTTATCACAAACAATCAAGCGAGGCCTCGACGAGCGGACCAGACACGTAACAGCCGCTCGATTTCTTGGACCAGCTCTCGTAATTAGCAAGTCCCCAACTTTCACTTCAAATTGTATCTCTGGCGTCAGGTTCATCGGCAGTCGCTTGTTTTCATGTGCGAGGAACTGCATGGGTAATACAGCGCTAGTTTTCATTACCGCCCATTCGTCGTCACTTGACGATGATTCTCGCTCACATTTGGGACTCCATCCTTGTTCAACACACGTAAGCAAGGTTCCGATTTCAATCCAATTCGATTTTTTGAAGTGATAGTTTCCCAACTGTTCGGTCAGTTCGCCTTCGACAGCGGCTTTCAATACCGACGCACGGTATCGCTTCAGATTCGCCTTGGCACGCTTCAGTGCCGCCACCCCCGCATCCAGGTCGGAGAACAGTTCTTCGATCTTCGCAACGATGCGGACTTGCTCGTTTAAGGGAGCGATAGGAATCCTTGTTTGCCTGACCAGTCCATTGCTTATATTCGATTGCGCACCACCCTTACCCTGTTCAATTAAGTGACGACGAATCGAAGCCAAGTAGTAAAAAACAAAATCGCGATGAACTTCATCCGGAAGGAAAAGGCCACAAACTGCTTGGTTCGTAGCGGCATCAACTTCCAGTATTCCTAGCTTCCCGACAGTCGCTCCGTACAAGGCAATACAAAGTGTTCCCTTCGGAAACAATTTTGCGTTAGAAGACTTCAACCCAAGCTCAGAGAGGGTTTCTTCCGTATCGAAAACGTGACCGTCTCCGAGCTCACCAGATTTTACCCACGGAATATTCCCGCCAAAGTACGTGCTCATGGATCGGCTTGGAGTCCCGCCTGTCGCGGTTGTGGCGACGTCTAGAATACGGGCCCAAATCCATGACTTAGGAATGGATGCCGTTGGAACGTCACTCATGCTGCCAGCCTCTCATTCAATTCATCCAGGATGGCATTGAGCGTATCCCCAAAGAGTTCATAAGCACGGCCCAAGCCGCCGATCGAGTTGAACGGGACTTCCTCTAGGTCGTCTTGCTCGATGTTCAAACTCGCGGCGATGTGGTCCTTGATCGCATCGAGCCACTTGCGCTGATCGGCAGTGAATATCACGCCCGAAGTCTGCTTCTCGGCCATCCACTGCTGATAACGCTCCTGGACGGTCATCCCCACCGGAGCCAAGGTGGTGTTGGGGTCCATGGCATGCCGCACCAAGGCGATGACATCCACAAGCTGCTTGCCCCCCTTGCCTCGCACCTTGTCGGGCTCGACCACCTCATAAGCTTGCCAAAGCCTCGTCAGCGATTCGGGCCGGTTCGGGTCCACGAAGAACGGCGGTTGATTGAGCTTGCTGGCTAGCTCTTTGACGTGCCGGAACTTGAGACCCGCTCGGTAGGGTTGGCTGTACAAAACCTGCAACGCTTCGATCTGGTCCTTGTTCTCGTCGATGAACTCTCGGAAACTCGTCAGCATCGACTTGGCCTTTTCCAACGCCTGGGCATCGAAACCCGCCCGAAGAAGTTGATCCGGAGTCTGCTCGTCGATGACTTGCTCTAACGACCGCTTGGCTGCCAGGATCGCTTCGCGTAGGTTCGGATCGTGGAAGGCTTTCAAAGCGCTGGCCATCTGCTCTCGTTCGGCCTCGACGACCTGCGACTCGGTCGGCTCGGGCGGTTCTCCGTTGGGGCCTTCGGGGATGTTGAATTTCTCCACGGCCAGCGCGGTGTTCGCATCAGGGTCGATGCTCTTGAGAAGTCCGGCACTGAGTTCAGCGAGCGTTTTTCCGCCGGATGCCTTCTGAATGGCCGCTTGTTGGATCGGGTCGACTTCCTGATCGAGCCTGGAGAGTC
>JBIPMW010000421.1:0-3234 GCA_044376455.1 Crocinitomicaceae bacterium
AGGCAGTCGACCGCAAGTACCAGTGCCTGCTGGTGGAGGACGCCTGCGCCAGCGCCGACGCCTACGCGCACGCCGCGGCCTTGCACATGGTGACGGTGGAGGATGGAGTCTTTGGAGTCCTCGCGACGCTGGACGATGTGCTCCGCGGCCTGACGGCCCTGCGAGCGGGCAGTCGCGGATGACACAGGACACGGCAGTCACGGCGCCGCCGCCGGCCCCCATCGGCCACGGCCTGTACAGCCGTACGCAGGCCTATGCCGTGGTCGTTGCCATGGTGCTGGTGACGCTCGGGCTGAACTTGACCGCGATGCCGCTGAACCTGATGGTGGACCCGATCCGAAAGACGTTGGCCATCAGCGACCTGCAGATCAGCCTGCTGCTGGGCGCGGCCGGTGCAGCGCCATACGTCGCCATGAGCCTGATAGGCGGCTGGCTCACCGACCGGATGTCTCGCCGGGCGCTTCTCGCCGCGGCCATCGTCTTGTGGACAGCGGGGGCGGCCCTGTGCGCCGCGGCAGACAGTTTCCAGACCTTTCTTGCCGGACGCGTACTGGTGCTCCTCGGCGCGGGCCTGAAGCTGCCGGTGGCGATGACATGGATCAATGATGCCTTCCCTGCGGAGCAGCGCGGCCGCGCCCTGGGCGCTTTCTTCGTCGTCCTCAGCGGGGGACCTTCCCTGGCCGTCATGCTGGCCGGCATGGCGCAGCGCGCGGCCGAAGGTGGCGCCTTCGCCTTCCTGGAGGGCGCGCTGGGCTCCGAACCGTGGCGAGCCACCACCTTGGTGCTGTCACTGCCCGGGCTTCTCACCGTGCTGGCGGTGCTGGGCCTGACGGACCGACGGAGCCCGTCGGCCGGAGGGGGGGACGGCACCGCTGCTGCGGCGACCACTGCGCTCCCCATGGGCCTGATGGTGACCCTGGTGGCCGCAGCGGCGCTGATCATCCTGGTGGACGGGGCCAACATGGCCTGGATGCCGACCGTTTTCACCCGCACGTATGGCTACGACGCGCAGCAGGCCGGCTTCACCTTCGGTCTCGTCACACTGCTCGCGGGCTGCTTGGGGCCGCTCATCGGCGGCTGGCTGGCCGACGCGCTGTACCGCCGCCACGGCGCGGCCGGACGGGTGTGGCTTGCCGCCGCGGCCTGCATGTGCTGTGTGCCACTGCTCGCGGTGTACCTGGTGCACGCTCCAGGCTGGTTGACCCTGACGCTGACACTCAACGGCATGTGCACGGTGGCCGCGCTTGCGACCACCTACATCAACGCCCAGTCGCTCCTGCCGGACCGTGTGCGCGGCCTGGGAACGGGGATCATCTCCGCGACGACCACGATCGTGGGCTCGACGGGGCCGACCCTGGTGGCGCTGTCGTCGGAGCACGTGCTGACCGGGCCGATGGCGCTGCCCCAGTCGATCGCGCTCGTCGGCGCCTGCGGAAGCCTGCTTGCCGCAGGCATCCTGGCTGCGGGCGCGCGCCGATTGCAACGGGTTGGTGCGGGCCCCGCCAACGCCGGCCGCCCGGCCTGAACCAGGGCTGGCCGCAGGCGGGTGCCGCCAGCGGTTCAGGGTCAGCCCGTGGTCAAGGTGCGCAGGAAGCGGTCGAACAGCTGGGCCTGGGAGTGGACCCCGATCTTGGCGTAGATGTTGCGCTTGTGGTTGGTCACCGTGCCTTCCTCTATGTTCAGCACTGCGGCCATCGACTTGGCCGCATGGCCCTTGAGCATGAGCTCGATGATGTCGGTCTCGCGGGCCGTGATCTCCCCGGGCAGCATCGCGCGGATCTGCTCGCGCAGGTCAAAGCCCGGTCGTGGCAGCGGCACGCGCTGGCGCTGCGTCTCGCGCCAGGTGAAGTGGCCCTCCACGAAGGCGCGCACCAGCGGCTCCACGTCGGCGAAGCGGGCGTGTTCCGCCTCGTCGAAGGCTCCCATAGGGGCCTCGCGCTCCACGAACACATGCACGCACGGGCCCGACGCCAGCGGGACGACGAAGCGCATCTCGTCCACCACGTCGGTGGCCTGGTAGTGGCGCAGGAAGTACTCGGACCGGCGGAAGTCCTCCGGGGCGATGTCATCCATCCGGACCAGTCCGGCTCGACCGTCGACCACCGTACGCCAGAACGGGTCGAGCAAGTACAGCCCGCCGCAGTACGGCGCCATGGCGGACAGCATGTAGCTGCGCTCGTAGTTGCAGTCGACCAGCGCGGGCTGCCGGTCGCGCGCGAACTCGAAGACGATGAAGTTGCTCACCGGTACCAGCGCGCCCAGGAATCGGTGCAGTTCGGTGAAGGCCTCGGGCTGCTGGAGAACGTGCAGAAGACGTGCCGACCAGGACGACACCCAGGCCAGTGGCTGCTCCACGGGTTGGGCAGTGACAAGTAGCTTGCGCATGGCGGTCACCACTGTATGACAGCCGAGCCCGCCGGCTGCCTCACGGTGAGGTCAGCGCCTCGCGCAGCCGCGCCAGATGTCCCTCAATGACCGACTGGGTGGCGTCGAGGTAGCCCGCACGCAGGTCCACCGCTGCCGGCCAATCCATGCCAGGGGATGGAAGGTCCAGCCAAAACAGGTTCAGCTCGAGCAGGCAGCCTTCTGCGGTGGGCTGCAGTCGCCAGTCGACGAAGGCGGTTGTGGCGCACTCAGTGAGCGTCTGCAGGCGCGCCACCAGGCGGCGCTGGGGCACCAGGTGCAGGATCTCCTCCAGCCGGGTGTGGAGGCTGCCGTCGGCGCCTCGGCTGGTGAAGTGCGTCCGCTCGCCCACCGCATCCTGCAGTCCATCGACCCACGCCTTCCCGGCGAAGCTGGGCATCCAGGCGGCGCGGTCGAACAGCAGCGCCCACACCCGCTCGCAGGGCGCCCTCATCTCTGCGCGTGCCACGTTGAAGGCGCCAAAGGTGTGGGCGCCCAGGCTGGGTGTGAGAGCGGGGGCAGCGTCTGGTGGGGTCACTGCAGGGCCTCCTGTGTCGTCGCCATCCAGTGGGCGATCTGAGCCTGCAGCACGGGCAAGGGGTAGCCGCCGTTTGCCAGCAGCGCGTCATGGAAGCCGCGCACTTCGAAGGCAGCGCCCATCTGCTGTTGAGCATCCCGCCGCCACTGGTGGATGGCGATATGGCCCATCTCGTAGGCCAGCGCCTGGGCGGGAATGTCGGTGGCGTAGCGCAGCAGCTCGCTGTCGATCACCGAGGGGCTCTCGATCGTCTGCTCCCGCAGAAAGGCGCGGGCCTGTTCCAGCGTCCAGCC
>JBIPMW010000355.1:0-3231 GCA_044376455.1 Crocinitomicaceae bacterium
CTCCGGCCGTCGCCCGCGCCGAGTCGTGGCTGAACGGTACTGGCACGCCCGCGCCCAGCGCCGGCGGCCCCGCCGTCTCGCTCTACGTCCTGCAACATCCCACCAGGCAGGACCAGGTGGTCTGGGAACCGCTCCCGAACATCACCGTGCAGGTCGCGCCGCCGAGCGTCGCCGAGGACGGCCCGCAGAAGCTCACCTACACGTTCACCGCGACGGGCCCGCTCACGCGCGACGTCACCGTCAACTATTCCGTGGGCGGCTCCGCGACGGCGGGCAGCGATTTCACGGGGCTCCCGGCGGGAGCGAGCACGGGGTCGATCACGATTCCCGCCAACTCAAGCGCGCCTGGTTCTGCGGCCACACTCGCGATCGCCCCCACGCTCGACACCGTCATCGAGTTTGACGAGACGGTCGTGATCACGCTCCAGCCGGGCGTCGGATACACGTTCGACACCGCCCGACCTCCCGCCACGGGCACGATCGAGAACGACGATTATCTCATGGACATCGACGTCGACTCGAACAACGACGGCAGGATCGACCGCTCCCCTCACGAGGAGAACATCGAAGACCTTCCTGGTGAAGGAAAGCAACTCGTCTTCGGTGTACCGTCCGACGTAACGCTCAGCCCCGAAGAACCTCAAAACACTGCCGAAATCATAGTGACCGCGTCACCGGCAAGCCTCAGCAACGGCCGGCAGCTCCGCATTACGGCTGGCGGCGGGCTGAATATTTGGCTGAACAAAGAAAAGACTCAGCCGCTCGGCTCACACAACACCGCCCCCAATCAACCGGATGTGTTCACGTTCGACAACGCCACCTTCACTGGCGAGAACCGACTCTACGTTGATGGCAACGTCGAAGGCATTGACCGAGCCATAACGCTCGCATTGCTAAATGCCAGCGGCGCGATCATCTCAGAGGATCGGATCTTCTTTTCGGTCGAAGAGTATATCGACATCAGACCCATTGAGACACTCGCTCGACTCAATACCCAAGTCGGCGCAGCCCTGGCAGGCGATGCACTCCAGCTCCTTACGGCTGCGGAATATAACGCCCTAAAAGATGCAAAGTTGGAGGTCGGGCGACATGACGGGCTCTGGGATTATGTCTTCCTGGAAATAGGAAAGAACTATTACACGTACATTGAGCCGACTCTGCCCGGGTTCTCCTATCAGCTATTTGCGATCGCTCCCAATACCGTATCGATTGCCTCACTGCAGCAACTAGCCGGTAACGCAAACTGGTTAGGTGGATTAGGTGCGGCCGATGTCGCTCTAAGCATAATTCCTGGAGGGACGTCGGCGGGGTATCTCGAGCAGGGCGATTACGCACATGCTGCGGCTTGGTTCGTCGCAGATGTCGCCCTGACTCTGTCCGTTGTCGGTAAACTGGGTTTGGTCACGGCGAAGGTAGGCTCCGTGGTCAAGTCGGGAACCGCTGTTCGGCTTGGAAACTTCCTTCACAATGCCGCCAAGATCGGTCAATATCGGCATGTCGCTCTCGGGGCGACGATTGCCACTGGAATCCTCGGAGCGGAAAGTGGCGCTGGTGCTGTAAGCGATGTCCTGAATGGCAAGTACACAGACACCACGATCAAGGGTATCGACGCCGTCTTTGCAGCACTCGGGGTTGCGTCCTCTGGAAAGCAGTATCGAGAGGCCCTGACCGATGCTGCGAAAGCCAATAAGAAGTTGGCAGAAAAGGTTGACGTCCAACAGATCGCGAGCGAGAGAGCTCATGACGCGTTGGCCAAACCGCTCGGCTACACTAAGATGCAGGAACACATCAAGAAATTGGGTGATCCATCCCTGCCAGCAACGACCAGACTGACACCGCAGGAGGTCTATGCCCTTTATGACAATCTGCAGGGGGTGATCAACATCACGATTCCCGCCATCCGAACGAACATTGCGAATGGCAAGCTACGAGCCGACGCCATCGAGGGACTTCGGCTTCAAATGAACCAGCTGCGGTGGCGATTCATAGACCAGATGCCGGGTGGTCGTGACGCGATTCAACGCATCTTGCAAGAGTTTCCCGAGATTACGTTTCCATATTGAGGCCGGACGTGTCGAGGGAGCCTTACATGTTTATCGATTCCGCGAACTCGGAAAAGTTCAACCAACTATCATTAAGTTTCCTGCAACCGTACCTTAGTGTTGTGAAGGCGTATTGTTGGGTGCGCAATCGCACCGCAGATACTGCCGGGAATTTCCGGAGTGATGAATTAGCAGTCTATGCTCGCCACGCGTTCCCCGACTCGTGTCATTCGCAGTTCTCCCAAGAGATGCTGAAACAGCTGGACATCATTCATGCTGAGCGGATGCGCATTGTCAACGACAACAGAAGTGTCTTAAAAGAGCTGCACGATATCGACGGATTTCTGCTTCTGCTGAATTGGGGGGAATCCTTGTTCGATGGATGCTGTTCGCCAGCAACGAACGGATTTTTGGACCACGATTGCATGCCGGGATGGGATACGTGGGTGCGGGTTGTGTCGCTCGATGAATCCAGAGATGTTCATGGCCTCGTTTGTTGGATTCCATCTGAACTGGTGCCCTCGGTCAACGAGGCGATAGGAATTGACGCTGCGACTTGCATGTCGTGGTTGAAGCACAATCATGTTGGAGTGCTTTCCGTTGTGGGGTGGGGATCGTCCTTGTGACTCCCCGTCGTGCCCACGGGCAAAGCGGTGGGAATCGCCGGTGAAACTCCCGTCCGGATCATCGAACGGCCCAACACGAGCGTGCTGGTGGAGGATCGCACCAACCGAGATTCTGGGATATCCCGAATCGAGGTTCTTTTGATGCCGCGACGTTGTGGCACTTCGTGAGCGCGCACCGCAGCCATCGGTTCCGCGGAGCGGATGGCGTCGCTTGGAAGCTGGTCAGGCCTTTGGGCAGGGCCGGCGCGCACTCTGGGTAATGTGGGCTGGCGCGGCAAGCCTGTGTTTGCGATGATCGGCTTCGTCAGGAGTTCCCCTCGAAGCCTTCGTTGGAGATACAGTTGTGGCAACGGATACCAATGCCGTTCTGGACATGGATGTCAAAAGCATTTTGGAGGAGTTTACCGACCTGCCGGATCCTCGATCGCACATCAATCGCCTGCACCTTCTTGGGGACCTGGTGGTCATCTGCATCATGGCGGTCATCGCAGGCGCGGAAGGGCCGCGGGCGATAGGGCTGTGGGCGAAAAGCAATGAGGGCTGGCTGAAGGGCCGGTTGCGGT
>JBIPMW010000338.1:0-3223 GCA_044376455.1 Crocinitomicaceae bacterium
TCTGGAAGACGCCTACCTGGTGCAGGGCGTGGCGATTGACAGCCGCTCGCAGCGCCAGCGCCAGGTGAACCCCCCGCAAGATGTACCCCATCGACACCGGCCTGGCACAGGCCTTCAGCCCCGGGCCGGACGCCGACCGTGGCCGCCTGCTGGAAACGCTGGTGCTGCTGGACCTGCGACGCCGGGGCTTCGAGGCCCACTACGTGCGCACCGAGGCGGGCTACGAAGTGGACTTCATCGCACGATCGCCTGATGAGCCACCGGCCCTCATCCAGGCCTGTGAGAGCCTGCGCGATCCCGCGACCCGAGAACGCGAGTTGCGCGCGCTGGCTGCTGGCATGAAAGAACGTGGCATAGCCCGTGGCACCGTCGTCACACTGGATGACGACGAACGGATCGACACCAGCGCCGGGCCTGTCGAGGTGGTCCCGGCCTGGCGCTGGTTCCTGCGCCCTGCGGGTTTCCTTGGCCCTCAAGCGGATGCCGCCTGATGCAAGATCACGGGTTTCCCCATCTCTCAGGAGCATCGCCTCATGAAGTTCTCCCGCCGCCTCGTTCTAGCCGCCGCCGCCCTGGCCCTTGCCGGCACCGCCGCACAAGCCCAGCAGTTCTTCCGCATCGGCACCGGCGGCACGGCCGGCACCTACTTCCCGGTGGGCGGCATGATCGCCAACACGGTCAGCCAACCGGGCAAGATCGCCTCCACCGCGCAGGCCAGCGCCGGCTCGGTGGCCAACGTCAACGCCGTGGCGTCGGGCCAGCTGGAGTCGGGCTTCTCCCAGGCCGACGTGGCCACCTGGGCGCACACCGGCACGGGCGTGTGGGAAGGCCGGCCGGCCGTCGCCGGCCTGCGCCTGATCGCCAACCTCTACCCCGAGAGCGTGCACATCGTGGCGCGCAAGGGCGCGGGTATCAGGACCGTGGCCGACCTGAAGGGCAAGCGCGTGGCGCTGGACGAGCCCGGCTCGGGCACGCTGATCAACGCCCGCAGCATCCTGGCCGCTTACGGCCTGAAGGACTCGGACCTGCGGCCCGAGTACATCAAGCCCAACCAGGCGGGTGACAAGCTCAAGGACGGTTCGCTGGACGCCTTCTTCTTCACCGGCGGCTGGCCCGCGGGTGCGATTTCCGAGCTGGCCTCCGCGGGCGCGGGCATCGAGCTGGTGGCGATTGACGGCCCGCAAGCCGACGCCATCCGCCGCAGTTCCAGCTTCTTCGCACCTGACACCATCCCGGCTGACACCTACAAGGGCGTGGCTGCGGTGAGAACCCTGGCCGTGGGCGCCCAGTGGGTGACCAGCGACAAAGTGGACGCCAACCTGGTGTACGAAATCGTCAAGTCGCTGTACTCGGCAGAGGGGCAGAAGGCCATGGGCGCGGGCCACGCCAAGGGCAAGTTCATCACCAAGGAGAACGCGGTGCAGGGTGCGGGCATCCCCTTCCACCCGGGCGCCGTGCGCTACTACCGGGAAGCCGGCCTGATGAAGTAAGCCCCTTGCGGGCATGAGACCACGGGCGGTCGCTGGGCCGCCCGTTTGCTTTTTCGAGATCGCCATGACCACCACCGCCCTGCCCGACGACAAGCAGCTCCAGGAACTGGAGCAGAAGTTCGACCCCGAGATGCGCTTTCGGCCGCTGGGCACTGCGGCCACCACGCTGGTGGGCGGCCTGCTGATCGCGCTGTCGCTGTTCCACTACTACACGGCCGGCTTCGGGCTGCTGCAGGAGATCACCCACCGCGGCGTGCACCTGGCCCTGGTGCTGGGGCTGATCTTCCTGGTGTTTCCCCACCGTGCGGCGCTGCTGGAGCGGGCCCGGCCGTCAAGCCTCTGGAACCCCGGGGGCCTGCCCTGGTTTGACTGGGTGCTCGCCGGCGCGGTGGCCACCTCGGTGCTCTACATCCCCTGGATCTTCCACGACCTGATGTTCCGCGTGGGCAACCCGCTGCCGCTGGACGTGGTGATGGGCACGGTGCTGATCGTGGCGCTGCTGGAGGCCACACGGCGCAGCATGGGCTGGCCGCTGCCCGTCATCGCCATCGTCTTCATGCTGTATGCGCTGTTCGGCCCGGCCTTCCCCGGCCTGCTCAAGCACGCCGGCTCGAGCTGGGGCCAGCTCATCAGCCACCAGTACCTCACCAGCCAAGGCATCTACGGCGTGGCGGTGGGCGTGGTGGCCACCTACGTCTTCCACTTCGTGCTGTTCGGCGTGCTGGCCACGCGGATCGGCCTGGGGCAGTTGTTCCTCGACGTGGCCTCCGCCGTGGCCGGACGCTACGCCGGCGGGCCGGCCAAGGTCAGCGTCTTCGGCTCGGCCATGTTCGGCATGCTGTCGGGCTCGTCGGTGGCCAATGCGGTGACGGTGGGCTCGCTCACCATCCCGGCCATGATCCGCGTGGGCTACAAGCGCGAGTTCGCGGGCGCGGTGGAGGCTGCAGCGTCCACGGGCGGGCAGATCACGCCGCCAGTGCTGGGCGCGGCGGCCTTCCTGATGATCGAGTTCCTGTCGGTGCCGTACCAGACCATCATCGCGGCGGCGGCGGTGCCGGCCTTCATGCACTTCTTCGGCGTGTTCATGCAGGTGCACTTCGAGGCCAAGCGCTTCGGCCTGCGCGGGCTCACGCCCGAGGAGATGCCCAAGTTGCGCGAGTCTTTCGCGCAGCGCTGGCCCACGCTCATCCCGCTGGTGCTGCTGGTGTTCATCCTGGTGTCGGGCCGCACGCCCTACCTGGCGGCCTTCACCGGCATCACGTCCTGTGCCATCGTGGGCCTGACCACCGTGGCGCATGGCAACACGGCGCGGCACTGGGGGCTGCTGGCGGGGCTGCACGCGCTGCTGCTGCTCATCGTCTTCGGCGGCTTCGAGAGCCAGGAGATCAAGCTCGCGATCTTCGCCGTGGGCGCGGTGGCCACGCCCTTCCTGCTCAAGGCGCTGAAGGTGCAAGGCCGCATCGGCTTGCCGGTGCTGGTGGAGAGCCTGGGCACCGGGGCCAAGTACGCGCTGGCCGTGGGTGCGGCCGCGGCCACCGTGGGCATCGTGATCGGCGTGGTCACGCTCACGGGCGTGGGCTTCAAGCTCAGCACCATCATCACGGGTGCCGCCCAAGCGGTGGCGGGCGGGGTGGGCACGCTGATCCCGGCCACGCTCGCCGACCCCAAGACGCTGACGCTGCTGGTGGCCCTGATCATGACCGGCCTGGTGTGCGTTCTGCTGGGCTGCGGCA
>JBIPMW010000449.1:0-3219 GCA_044376455.1 Crocinitomicaceae bacterium
TGTTAACACCGGCCAAGATCCGCATCTAAACGCCGATGACAATTGAACAGCGGTACCCCGCCAGAGGTTTGTAAGAACCGTACCCCGCCGTACCCCGCAGCGGCTTTGAAGGTGGCAAATAATTTTGAGTAGCAGGCACGAAGCGCGTAAGAATAAAAGGGCGCGGCGGAGCTTGTGTATTTTGGACGCATAAACCCTGCCGCGCCAGCTCGGGGCCAAGAAGACCACGTAGGTACAAGGATACATGAACCCCTGAGCTAATCCAGCATATTGGGGGGAAAATTAGCGCTGACGATTTAGATAATAGTTTTAGGCGATTTACATGCCATCGCTGCGGCAAAATGTGCGTGATTTGTCGCTCTTGTGACAGGGGCAATCGATACTGCTCCCGGGAATGCTCCCTTGTTAGCAGGCGCAAGACAGTTGGCAGTGCTTCCAGGCGCTACCAGGAGACCCCTACCGGCAGAGATAATCATTGCAAAAGACAGCGGCATTACAGAAAAAAAACTCAAAGAGTGACTCATCAGGGTTCCAATCAACCTAGCCTTCATCCAGAGTCTGCCCCATTGCATAGCGGGAAGTGCCTAGCTCAGTGTTGCCGATGTGGAGCATTGAGCAATGGATTCACGCGCTTAAATACTTTACAGAAGATTCCAAAGGCACCAAATGACTATATCCAAAGAACAAGAGGCTGAGATACTTCGACTCTACCACGTCGAAAAGTGGCGAGTTGGAACGATAGCTAGCCAACTCAACCTACACGCAACCACGGTAAGACGCGCCTTAACGCAAGACGGGTGTATCCCTACGAAAGCTTCCCGGCCGCGGCTCATCGATGAGCATCTGCCGTTTATCAACCACACACTCAAAACCTATCCAACCTTAACCGCGACGCGTCTCTTTATGATGGTTACCTCTCGCGGATATCGTGGGAAAATATCTCAGTTTCGCTCCCTCATCAAAGAGATTCGCCCCAAGCGCAGAGAGGCATTTTTGCGGCTTGACCGCATAAGAGGCGAGGAAGCTCAAGTTGACTGGGGGCACTTTAATTCGATTTATTTCCAGGGGCATAGGCGTCCCCTCGTGGCGTTTGTCATGACGCTTTCCTACTCAAGAGCTATCTTTATCCGTTTTTTTGTCTCTCAGTCCATGAGCTGCTTTCTTCGGGGTCATGAAAGCGCATTCGGCTGGTTTCAAGGAGCGCCGAAACACTGCCTGTACGACAACTTGAAAAGCGTTGTTCTTGAAAGGATCGGGAGCGCTATTAAGCTAAATCCCCAGATAGTGAGCTACGCCCAGCACAGAAGGTTCTCGATTAGGGTAGCTGCGCCAGCTCGGGGTAATGAGAAGGGGCGCACGGAGAGAGCTATTCGATACGTGCGGGATAATTTTTTTTCCGGTAGAAAGTTTAAGGATATAGAGGATCTTAATCAGCAAGCGCTCGTCTGGTGCGACACTGTATCGCTTGAGCGTGCTTGGCAGGATGACAAGACACTAAAGGTCCACGATGCGCTCCGCTCAGAGCGCGAGGTGCTAGTGCCCCTCTCTGAGCCTCTTTACCCGTGCGAAGAGCGTAGAGACGTCTCTATAGGCAAGACCCCCTACGTTAGGTTCGACCTAAACGATTACTCTGTACCGTTCCACTACGTGCATACGATAGTGAGCGTCTTCGCCTCTGAGGAATCAGTGCGTATCGTATCCGGTACAGAAACAATCGCTACTCACGCAAGGCACTACACCAAAGGTAAACGCTACGATAATCCGGCACATATCAGTGAACTCCGGGAGTATAAGCGTCTCGCCAGTAACGACAACAGCATTGATGATTTAGTGCGGTGCCTCGGCTCATCAGTAACGGATCTATTTGATGGCATGAGTGAGCAAGACTACTCAATGCTGGATGCTAAGCGCTCCTTGCGCAAGCTGCTTGAGATGTATGGGGCTTTAGAACTCACCAGCGCCATTCAGGATGCGCTACAGCAAGGGGAATACACTATTTCTTCCATAACCGAGCGTTTAGAGACCCGGAGAGCTAAAGCTGGAAAAGCAGCCGCTCTCCCTCTGGCATTACCTGACCACGCGCTCAGGCATGACCTTACGCCGGTAAAACAACATGAACTTGGACAGTATGAGCAATTAACAAACAAGAAAGAAAACGGGGAGGAATAATATGGCGGCAAAAAATAATTATGATTCACTCAAGGAAAAAGCTAAAGCATTGGGACTCTACGGTGTACTTAGTCACTGGGAACAGCTTGGCGCGGCGGATTGGCTACCAAAGCTAATTGAGTGCGAAGAGCAGGCGCGCGCAAAACGTGGTCTCGAGCGACGAACAAAGCGTAGCAGAGTTGGACGTTTCAAACCACTGGCTGACTTCGATTGGTCGCACCCACAAGAGATCGACCGCGCCCGAATTGAGGAGCTCTTTAGCTTAGAGTTCATAGCTGATGCAACCAACATAATCCTTGTCGGTCCCAGTGGCGCCGGCAAAACCATGATAGCGCAGAACCTTGCCCACCATGCGGTGTTACAGGGATACACCAGCTTGTTTATCTCAGCGAGCGCTCTGTTACATGATCTTGCTGAGCAGCGAACCGGCTCCGCGCTTGCCGCTCGTCTGAAGCACTATGCTCGTCCTGATATCTTAGTGATTGACGAGCTGGGGTATTTTGACCCAAGCACCTCCAACGCCGAGCACCTTTTTGAGCTGGTTACACGTCGTTATCAAAGCAAACCGATAGTGTTGACCTCAAACCTAGGGGTTAGTCAATGGAATGGGGTCTTCCCCAGCTCAGCTTGTCTGGTGCCGATGGTTGATAGGCTCATTCATTATTCCGAGATCTTTACCATCGATGTTAATGAGTCATTTAGGCTCAAAGACGCGCGAGCACGTGAGGCTCTAAGAACAAATACTCTTAAGGAAAGAAAAGCTTGATGCGGGTATCAGCCTCTCAGCTCTATCGTTTGCGCAATCACGTCTCGATAGTGACTGTGATAAGCGACTACTTGGAACTACCCACCAAACATCGCGAGGGATTTCTTCGATTCGTCTGCCCAGACTGCGGAGAGTTCAATACAGCGATTAACTCAGCCACCAACCTAGCTCGCTGCTTCACTTGTCAACGAAATTATAACACTATCGACATAGTCATGCGGGTGCAGCGCCTCTCATTCATTGCTACCGTTAACTTGCTATCATCCATGCTCACTGAACAATCG
>JBIPMW010000059.1:0-10145 GCA_044376455.1 Crocinitomicaceae bacterium
GTTATGTCGGGCCCAAGAAAACTGATTTTTCAGCAATTCAAGCCACGATTTCAGCAGTTGAATTCCGAAAAAACTTGGGAGCTTATTTACGAGTGCTGGGTCAATCCCTACCGTGAAGTGCAATATATTGGCATTGATCACCTGCTTGCGAACTACAAAAAAATTGCGCAAGAAACGGATGGCCCTCATTTTACTTTCATCCTAACAAACCAAACTTGGTGGGATTCCCTCGATTTATTAGCTACTCATTCAGTTGGACATTTTGCACGTCAATTTCCAGCGGCATTTACCGAATTAGCGAAAGATTGGGAGGCGTCAGACAATTTTTGGCTGCACCGCACTTTATTGATTCACCAACTGAAATTCAAACAGCAAACCGATCTTCATCTACTGCAATACTACATTAGCACTTTCAAATCCAATAAAGAGTTTTTTATTCAAAAGGCAATTGGTTGGTCCTTGAGAGAGGTGTCGAAATGGAACGCCGAATGGGTCAAAAATGTAGTAAATACCGAAAATTTGCAGGGTTTGGCACGCCGCGAAGCCATGAAATATGTCGCATAGGCCTAAAATTGCGACGCCTGTTTCTGGAAGAATTTGTATTTTCACACCATATGAAACCACGCAGTATTATTTTTCTTTTATGTGCTTTGTTTTCAGTTGAATTGCATGCGCAATTTGGCCCTGAAAATGGCCTAAAAGCTTCTGAACCGAGCTATATTTTGCTTCAAAACGCAAAACTTGTTGTCAAGCCCGGTGAAATTCTACAGTCCACCGATTTACTCATTCATGACGGAAAAATCATCAAAGTTGGCAAGCAGCTCAAGCAAGCGGGCGCTATCACCCTTGATTACACCGGAAAAGTGATTGTTCCGTCATTTGTAGAACTTTATTCAGATGTGGGTTTAGAGCCGCTGAAATATCAAGGAAATGGCTGGCGCCCACAGATGGAATCTAATAAAGAAGGTGCTTATTACTGGAATGAGGCCGTTCATCCTGAGCTAGCCGCCGCTGCCGCTTATCAATATCAGTCTAACAAAGTTGATCAATTACAACAGGCAGGATTCGGTTTCGTACTCACACATTACACCGACGGAATAGTAAGGGGGAGTGGAGCATTGGTTTCATTGGGTACGACCCCAATTCACAAGCAAATCATCAAAGCCAAGGCAGCACAATATTTTTCATTTGAAAAAGGCGGAAGTCAGCAAAGTTATCCGTCTTCACAAATGGGTTCAATCGCATTATTGCGCCAGGCCTTCTACGACCTCAAATTCTACAAAGAGAATCATCAAAAGCTCGGTTACTCTCAGTCTTTAAGCGAATGGGCCAATATTGAAACTTCTCCGGCCTTTTTTAAAACCACAGATAAGTGGGAGATACTTCGTGCCGAGAAAATAGCACAAGAATTTAAGGTACCATTTATTTACATTGGTTCTGGCAATGAGTACGCTATCTTTCAAGAGCTTAAAAAAATCAATGCCAATCTTGTTTTGCCCTTAAATTTCCCGGAGGCTTTTGATGTCAAAGATCCTTATTTAGCAAGTCAAATTGCGCTTTCTGAACTCAAACACTGGGAACTTGCACCTGCAAATCCTACTATTTTGGCTAATGCCAAGATCAATTTTGCTTTAACTACCCAAGGGCTCAAAAACCCCGAGTTATTTTGGGCCAATTTACGCAAGGCCATCAACCGTGGCCTGACGCCAGATCAAGCGCTTGCGGCGCTAACGACCATTC
This sequence comes from Crocinitomicaceae bacterium, assembly GCA_044376455.1. GTDB lineage: Bacteria > Bacteroidota > Bacteroidia > Flavobacteriales_D > Crocinitomicaceae > UBA952. Next base: position 1,741 of record JBIPMW010000059.1, read on the forward strand.
CTGCCCAATGGTTAGGAATCTCCAATCAAATAGGAACACTTGAAATCGGAAAATTGGCAAGTTTCTCTGTATATAACGGCAATCCATTCACCCACGAAGCCACCTTACTTGAATCATGGAATCAGGGTGAACAAAAAGTATGGAAGACGCCAAATGTTACGCAAATCATTGGTACTTATGCTATTCGTTTTGAAAATCAAACTTACAGTCTGCAAATCAGTGGAACACCTGATAGGCCACAAGGAAAAGTTTGGATCATCAAAGGAACAGATTCCTTGCATACAAAGGCAAATATTATGCTTACCCAACAAGATATTGCCATTCAATTTTTGTCTTTAGGCCAGCAAACTCAACAATTGATTCAATTGCATGGCAAGGTCCTAAAAGACGGTGCAATTTTCGAAGGGGAAGGAACAAATGAACAAGGCGCTTGGATCCGTTGGTCTGCGATTCAGCAAAAAAAGACGGAACCACAAGCCCTGAGCGCACTTAAATCCGATACCTTGCACAAGGAAGAGGTATGGTACCCAAATATGGCCTTTGGAAACCAAAGCAGGCTGAAAGCCGAGACGCTCCACTTCAAAAATGCGACGGTTTGGACCAACGAAAAAGAAGGAATTCTTGTGGGGGCAGATGTTTTGGTACAAGACGGTAAAATTGTCAAAGTAAGTCGACAATCCATCAGTGCTCCTGCTGGCACTCGCATAATTGATGCCAAAGGCATGCACTTAACAAGTGGTATCATTGACGAGCATTCGCATATAGCCATTTCTAAAGGTGTCAATGAAGGCGGTCAAGCCATCACCGCAGAGGTGAGTATTGCTGATGTTGTTAATCCAGATGACATCGATATTTATCGCCAATTAGCCGGTGGTGTCACTGCGGCCCAATTGCTGCACGGCTCTGCAAATCCTATTGGCGGCCAGTCTGCCTTGATCAAACTCAAGTGGGGGCAAACTCCTGACGAAATGCTCATCGACAATGCACCAAAGTTCATCAAATTTGCATTGGGTGAAAATGTCAAGCAAGCCAACTGGGGAGACTTTAATACCGTGCGTTTTCCGCAAACAAGAATGGGTGTGGAACAAGTATTTTACGATGGTTTTTACCGTGCCAAAGCGTATCAAGCCGAATGGACTGCTTATCGATCGGGAATGTTAAAAGTTGCGCCAAGGGTAGATTTAGAACTTGAAGTATTAGCAGAAATTTTGCGTTCTGAAAGGTTCATTACTTGTCATTCCTATATCCAATCTGAAATCAATATGCTGATGCACGTTGCTGATTCTATGGGGATTAGAATTAATACCTTTACTCATATTTTGGAGGGGTACAAGGTTGCTGACAAAATGAAAGCGCATGGCGTAGCTGGTTCTACTTTCTCTGACTGGTGGGCCTATAAATTTGAAGTCAATGACGCTATTCCTTACAACGCAGCACTCATGCAACAACAAGGTGTGCTGGTTTGTATCAACTCGGATGACGCAGAGATGGGTCGCCGCCTCAATCAGGAGGCCGCCAAAGCGATCAAATATGGCGGCATGACCGAAGAAGAAGCTTGGAAGTTAGTCACGCTGAATCCGGCAAAAATCCTGCACCTCGACCAAAGAATGGGCAGCGTTAAAGCCGGAAAAGATGCAGATTTAGTGCTTTGGACCGCCAATCCTTTAAGTATTGAAGCAAGGTCAGCGATGACAATTGTGGACGGTGTTATCTACTATGAAGAAGCCTTACAAGAAGCCAAGCAGGCCAACATTCAAAAAGAGCGCAACCGCATTTTAGCACTAATGCTTGCATCCAACGAGCTTGGCGAACCAAGTAAAACGCCTCAAAAGAAAGTTAAAAAACACTTCCATTGTGATACGCTTGGCGAAGAAGCGGATGCACAAGAAAATACCCATTAATATGAAACAGTTACTCTTTCTTTGCTTTTTGATTTGGCCATTTATATTTAATGCCCAGCACATATTGTTACTCAATGGGACGGCACATATTGGTGATGGTCAAGTCATTGAATCTGCTGCAATTGGGGTGGTCAATGACCGCATAGATTTTGTCAAAAACGCCCTTACACAAACTTTTGATCCAACACAATGGGACACCATTATTCAGTTAAAAGGTCAGCACATTTACCCGGCGTTGGTTTCAGCTAATAATACACTTGGCCTAACGGAAATTGACGCTGTAAGGGCCACCAGAGATTTCAATGATGTGGGTGTTTGGAATCCGCATGTGCGCGCACAAATTGCATTTAATGTTGAGTCTCGCGTTGTGGAAACAGTCCGAACAAATGGCGTATTGATCAGTCAGGCCACCCCGAGAGGTGGTTATATTTCAGGTACCTCTGCGCTGATGAATCTTGCTGGCTGGAACTGGGAAGATGCTACGATTGTTGCCAATGACGGCATTCACCTGAATTGGCCTTACAGCAAGGAATCCTACCAGAAAGAAAAGCAAGAAATATATCGGTTTTTTAGTACAGCAAAAGCATATGTAACAAGTAAGGACGAGCAATCAAATGACCTTCGTCTCGAGGCGATGAAAGCTTGTTTCAACGGACAAAAAAGAGTGTATATCCATGCAGAATCTTTGCAACAAATTGTTGATGTAATTGAGTTTGCCAAGGATTTTGAATTGGCATATCCTGTTATTGTTGGGGGTACTGAGGCGTACTTAATTGGACCTAAACTCAAAGATTCAAAAATTCCAGTTATGCTTGGACGCATTCACAGCTTGCCGCAGCACGAAGACGACCTTACTTATCAACCTTTTCGTCTTCCAGCCCTCCTTAAAGCTCAGGGAATTTTGTTTTGTCTGCAGAACGAAGGCGACATGCAACCCATGAATACGCGAAATTTACCTTTTCAGGCGGGTACCACCATGGCATATGGCTTATCTGAAGAAGAAGCACTGCAAACCATTTCTTTGAATGTTTGTAAAATTGTAGGTATTGACCAAGATTATGGCACGCTTGCTGCAGGCAAAAAAGCCACTTTCTTTGTGTCTAAAGGTCCGGCTCTTGAGATGAAAACCAATCTTGTATCGCTGATTTTAATCGATGGAAAGTTTTGCCCTACAACCAATTTTCAGCAAGAACTTTATCAGAAGTATCAAGACAAATACAAACAATAAATTTTTATTGTAACAAATCTTGTTGTACATCGTCTCAGCAGTGTTAATATGACTGTACAGGAATATAATACGTGTGTCCGAGAATTCTCTGATGGCCTCTATCGTTTTGCTTTAAAGAACGTTAGAGACACCGACCTTGCACAAGATTTCGTTCAAGATGCATTTGAAAGGCTTTGGCTCCGCATAGACTCCGTAGATTACCAACGTGTGAAATCCTATTTATTCCGCACGGTTGTAAACCTACAAATAGATCGCAGCCGCAGAAACAACCTTCAACAACAGCATCTCAATTCATTACCTGACCCCGTTCAGAGTCCAGGTGTGGCCCACGATGTCCAGCAAGTGATTGATGAAGGCGTAGCAATGCTCAACGAAATCCAGCGAACCGTACTCACCTTACGTGATTTTGAGGGTTACAGCTATCAAGAAATTGCCGAAATAACTGATTTATCGGTAGACCAAGTAAAAGTCTATATTTTCAGAGCACGTAGATTTTTAAAACAATATATTGGGAACATGGAGGTACTGATATGAAATTGACTGAAGAACAACTTGCTACCTTGGTTTTGGCCTTCCATGAAGGTGCACTCACTACTGCGCAACAAGCTCAGCTAGATGCCTATCTTGCCGTTAACCCAGATTTTCAGTCTGAACTTCATGACGTCATTTACCTTACTCCTGAAAAACAAACTTATCAAGGCCCGTCTTTACTCAAAATAGAGTTTGAAAATATCACTACATATGATTCAGAGAAGGGGCACCCATACGAGAAGCTAGCAATTGGTCAAGTTGAAAACATTTTAACGAACTCGGAAGAAAAAATAGCAGCATCGTTACGAAACGATCCTATTTATGGGGAAATAAAGGATCAAATTCAGCGTACAGTTTTAATACCCGATTTTGAAATTACATTCCCACGAACTGATCAACTCCTCAAGGAAATCCCAGTACGCAAGCTCAACTTTAAAATTTTCTATTACGCGGCAAGTTCAGCTGCAGCATTGATTCTCGCATTTTTCATTTATAATCAACAAAGCTCATCTTACCCTACAACGACGTTGGCTCACAAAAATAATTTAAAGAAAAGCACGGATAAAAAAATGAATCTTGAGCGAGAAAATCACCAAGATTTAAACTTGATGCAGCAAGCTGCTATTGTATCAAATAATGATGCTCACCAAGCTCCAAAACAAAGTATGACAACGCTTGGTCAAATTCAAGATGGTCCTCCTCCGACGGTATCAGATGAAAACTCCAATGAAAATGTTGCAGCTTTTGACTTTGCAATTGTAGATCCTATTGAATACGCAAATCCAAACCCCAACCCCAACGCTCAGCATCAAAACCAAATATTTTCGCAGCCGACACAAAATCAAGGGATGCCTACTTCTAAGGCATTTACCAAAGAGCCTGTAACCGTGAAAACCTTCTTGCTTCAAAAAACCAACGAGCGTTTATTCGGGACAGCTGCACCAAGCACAGATTTGCGCTACGAAGCTATGGCTCGCTATGCTAGTGAAACCATAGGTTTGCCTGTTAAATATGCAGTAGAGGAAGGTTCTCAACGCGACAAAATTGTATTTCAATTAGGCCCTATTAGTATTGAGCGCAGCCGAGTGAAAAAATAATTGTAACAAAAAATAAACAAGCTCGTCTTAGCTACAAAATCAAAGAAAAATGAAAATTAAATTACTTGCTACATTTTTATTTGCTGGTTTCGCTGTATTCGCCCAGCAAAATGAAACAAAGAAAATTGTCAAGATTCAAGGCAATGACACCACAATAATCATGATCAACGGCCGCATCGATCAAATGGATTCCATGCTTACCGAAGAGATGAAGAATATCTACGTCAATGATTCTACAATTCTAGAATCACGTATTGTAGATGTTCGAATTGATACAACCATTTTGCGTTCTTCAGAAAATGGCGCAGATACTACTCAAATCAGAATCGGCAATATGAAAATTGTTATTCTCGAATCAAAAGACCTCAAAGACCTTGAGCAATTAAAGGGGCTTGAGGGTGCCAACGGAAAAGGACAAAGAAAAATCATCATTGATGAAAGAGTCATTATTGAGGATGACCAAGATCGTATGGCGCTAAAAAATGGACCTGAAATCTATTCATTTGAAGAGGATGCCACTGACGAATGTTGCGGCACCGAACAAAGCGGTGATGGCAATGCTATTTGGGAAGGTCTTGGAATTAATGCCAATGGTTTTGTCAACATGAACAACCAAATTGCTTCCGCAACGGAACTTGGTTTCTTAGAACTCGATCCTGCCAAGAGTATTGGTCTACAAGTGAATTTAGCAGAAAAAAGATTCCCGATCATTAAAGATTATCTTGGTGTGGTCACTGGTTTAGGCTTACAATGGAATCGTTATTCATTGAAAGGAGCTTATGATGTGAGTGTGGTTAACGATACATTAGTCGGCTTAGCAACGGGTTTAAACTATACCAAAAATGTACTTTCTTCTACTTACTTACAAGCACCTTTATTGCTTCAAATTTCCACCAGCAAAAATCCTTCAAAAGCATGGAATATCTCTGCTGGCATAGTGGGCGGTATAAGATTAGATGCACGCCAAGAACAAAAATGGGAAGCTGATGGCAAGAAAAATAAAGATAAAACCAAAGATGATTTTGAATTCAATCCTTTTCAAGCGAGCCTTATGGCTACCGTTGGATATGGCGATTGGAGTTTATACATGACTTATGGCCTGACGGATGTCTTTAACGAAGGATCTGCCCCGAAGGTGCGTGGTGTGAATGCCGGAATTTTACTCTCGTTTTAAATTAGTCTAGCACCACCAATTCTTGAAACGATGCATTTAACCGTGCATCGTTTCTTTTTTACCATAACTTGCCATTAGTTCGGCTTCGTAGGCTAAAAAATCTTTCCATGCAGCATCAACATCAATCCCATTGCTGTATTTTCTTGCAAAACTTAGAAATGTGGTATAGTGTCGTGCCTCACTCTCCATCAGCCCTCTGTAGAAATTTCTGAGATCCTCATCAGCGATCTCTTCAGAAAGGATTTTGAATCGTTCACAACTACGCGCTTCAATCATAGCTGCAAATAACATCTTATTGACAAAGACACCTGCCGGCGTGTTGTTGGCTTTTGTGTGTTTTAAGTATTGGGCGAGGTCATTGACATATGGGTCTTTTCTCTCAAAACCCAGTTTGAGCCCACGTTCTTGAAGTTTCTGGTGCACCAATTCAAAATGCTCCATTTCTTCTTTGCAAATGGCAGTCATGGCTGCAACTAAGTCTGAATAATGTGGGTACTGCACAATCATCGAAATGGCGTTACTCGCGGCCTTTTGTTCACAGTAGGCATGATCCACTAAAATTTCTTCAATATTGCGCTCGACTATTTTTACCCAACGTGGGTCTGTAGCCATTTTTAATCCCAGCATTTTGATTTTTTTGACAAAAATACCAAAGTCTTCACGAATTGAAGCAGGTCTTCATCTAAGAGCATTGTGTATATTTGCTCAATCGAATAGAAAAAATGAGTCAATCAACACAAAAAGAACTTTCGTTACGCGCATTTGAACTCATGTGTACGGCGAAAACGATGGCCGAAAAATACGAGCAAAACAAAGAGGTTACAGCCAAATATGTGCATGCCACTTCACGCGGGCACGAAGCCATACAATTGGCGGTAGGGATGCAACTGAAAGCGCAAGATTGGGTGTCGCCATACTACCGAGACGACAGTATATTGTTAGGTATTGGCATGAAGCCTGAAGAATTAATGCTGCAAGTATTTGCTAAAAAAGACGATCCATTTTCAGGAGGTCGCACCTACTATTCTCATCCGTCTTTGAACAGACCTGAATTACCTAAAATACCTCACCAGTCTTCAGCTACGGGTATGCAAGCCATACCAACAACCGGGATAGCAATGGGTATTCAATACAAGGAAAAAACTGGCATTGCTGATTGGGATTCCCTTTATGCTCCTGTTGTAGTATGTTCATTAGGTGATGCTTCTTGTACAGAGGGAGAAGTTTCTGAGGCATTTCAAATGGCGGCCTTGAAACAATTTCCAATTATTTATTTAGTTCAAGACAACGGTTGGGATATCTCTGCCAATGCCAAAGAAACGAGGGCGCAAGACATTTCTGAATACATCAAAGGTTTTCATGGCATAGAAGCACGTACCATAGACGGCACAGATTTTTGGGCTTGTTATCAAACGGTTGAAGAAGTGATTCACCTATGTAGGACGGAAAGAAGACCTTTTCTTATCCACGCTAAGGTACCATTATTGGGGCATCATACGTCTGGTGTAAGAAAAGAATGGTATCGAGATGACCTCGAAGAGGCCGCTCAACAAGACCCTTATCCAAAACTAAAAGTAGCACTTGAAGGCTTGGGCGTTCGCCTGGCAGAATTTATCAATCTCGAAGCAAATGTGCGCAAAGAGGTAGATGCTGCCTACGAGCAGGCATTAAATGCACCAGACCCAGACCCTGCCTCAATTCAAGATCATATTTTTGCACCAACCCCTGTTACTGAAGAATTAGGTGAGCGTGCGCCTCAAGGCAAGAAAAAAACAGTCATGGTTGACTCCGCCTTGTTTGCCATGCGCGAAATCATGGAGCAACACCCAGAGGCACTCCTTTATGGGCAAGATGTAGGTGGTCGTTTAGGAGGCGTATTTCGCGAAGCGGCAACCTTAGCTCAAACGTTTGGAGATAACCGCGTTTTCAATACACCGATTCAAGAAGCATTTATTATTGGTTCTACTGTCGGAATGTCAGCGGTGGGGCTCAAACCTATTGTAGAAGTTCAATTTGCAGATTACATTTGGCCAGGTCTCAATCAGCTTTTTACCGAGGTTTCCAGATCAAATTACCTTTCAAATGGCAAATGGCCGGTGTCTTGCGTAATCCGAGTGCCAATCGGCGCTTATGGTTCCGGAGGCCCTTACCATTCATCAAGTGTGGAATCTGTTTTGGCTAATATTCGCGGCATCAAAGTCTTATATCCGTCTACCGGTGCTGACCTCAAAGGCTTGCTCAAAGCGGCTTACTATGACCCGAATCCAGTAGTTATTCTTGAGCACAAAGGGCTTTATTGGTCTAAAATTCCCGGAACAGAAGGCGCCATGAGTACAGAGCCAAGCGCTGATTACATCGTGCCAATTGGTAAAGCGAGAATCGTTCAAGAAGCAAATGCTGAAAACTTGACAAAAGGCAATTCAATCGGCGTAATTACATATGGAAGAGGGGTCTACTGGTCTGTTGAAGCAGCT
>JBIPMW010000416.1:0-28247 GCA_044376455.1 Crocinitomicaceae bacterium
GCAGAATGTATTTCCCTATTTCTCTAGTGCTGAACTTCTTCGTCAGACTGTTTTAGAAGGGGTTTAAACCTGTTATTTGACCGCGGAAACTTATTTGCTTAAAAATTCAAAACAAGGAGAAAACCAAATGACCCCATTGATATCCATTGAGCGGCTTAAAAGCAAACAAACTATTAGTCGAATCCCTTACATTTCCTATCATAGTCTATTCAAAGCTATTTCTGTAATCCACGTTTCTTTAAGGCTATATTGTCCGATTTATAATATTTCTGATGATGAGTTTTTGGAACTTTCTCCACTCTTAGCACTTATTGAATCTTCTGTCTATGAAACTGATATAGAAACAGAAAACAATCAAAAGAATAGCAATCTATCACCTCACCTTGCTCCCTGGGACAATAGAAAGATAATTATTCAATCTTTTTTAAAAGAATTTAATTTAGAACACCATACAATTTTAGAACAAATAGATAACTTAGGTGAATATTTTGAATTAGAAAGTCAGCTAGTAGCTTCTGAAAAAATAACATTAGAGGATGTAATCCGTGCTTCCAAATTGCGTTCATCTGATTTGAGGATTATCCACACTATTCTAGTTCAGATGTCAGGTAAATCCTACAGAGCGGAAATTTTTGAAATTCTCTCACCGACAGAAATCTTGAGTGAATTTCAGGATGATTTTTGTTCCTATAAAAGGGATGTGGCAGCAGGTAATTACAATACTTACTGGATGTTTCAGAAATTGTATGGAGAAGAAGCACACCATTATTTAAAAGCAGAAATAGACCGTTATAAAAATCTATTTGAAGAGAAACTCAAGCTATTTCCTGAAGAAGAACAAGAAAGATATACAAAAAAATGGTCTCGTTTCTGGAAAAGATATTCTTATCTCTCTAGTGCTGAACTTATTCGTCAAGTAGCTCTGGAAGGGGTCGAAAATAATGAATAATTAGCCATCCCATAGCCTGCTATTATTAAAATCTGCATCACTATTCATTGGAAAATTCAAAATTAGGAGCATCAAAAATGAATCTACAGGACTTAGAGATTTTGTATGAGAGTCTTACAAGCAAACAACCAAGCAGTCAAACCCGTTACATCTCTTATCATAGTCTATACAAAACTGCTTTTATGTTTAAATCTATTTTTAAGCAATATAATATGATTGATGACGTTTCTCTTGATGAGTTTCTTTTATGTTATCCAGTTTTAGCATTGATTGAATCTTTAATCCATGAAGTCAATATTGATCTAGGAAGCAATCAACAGAATAACTTATCATGGGATGCTAGAAAGAAAATCATTCAATCTTTTTTAAAGGAATTTAACTTAGAACATCCTACTATCCTAAATGCCATGGAGAGCCTGGGAGAATTTTTTCAACTCGGGAGTCAGTTAGTGACTTATGAAACAATAACTAATCAAGATGTGATTCGTGCTTCTGAATTGCAGTCTTCCGAGATCAATATGCTTTACTTTACTTTAATTTCAATACTAGGTAAACCTTACAAAACTGAAGTTTTTGAGCTTATGTCACCCATAAACACTTTGCTAGAATTTCATGATGATTTTCGTTCCTATCAAGAGGATAGGGCAGCAGGTAATTATAATACCTACTGGATGTTTCAGAAATTGTATGGAGAGGAAGCACACCATTATTTAAAAGTAGAAATAGACCGTTACAGTAATCTATTTGAGGAAACCCTGAAAGGATTATCTGAACAAGAACAAGAAGTTTATTCAGCAAAATGGTCTCGTTTATGGCAAGATGTATTTCCCTATTTCTCTAGTGCTGAACTTCTTCGTCAGACTGTTTTAGAAGGGGTTTAAACCTGTTATTTGACCGCGGAAACTTATTTGTTTAAAAATTCAAAAAGGAGAAACTAAAATGAACCCGCAAATGTCCCCTGGTATGATTGAAAGAAAAAAAACCGTTAGTCAAATCCCTTATATTTCCTATTATAGTATCTATAAAGCTACTTCAGTTTTAAAGCCGTTTTTCAAAATATATTGTCCAATTTATAATATTTCTGATGATCAATTTTTTGAATTTTATCCCCTCTTAGCATTTATTGAATATCTGATCTACGAAACCGATGTAGAACTAGAAGAGAGTAATCAAAAAGATGGCTCACTATTAACTCAAGTTTCTCCCTGGGATGCCAGAAAAAAAATTATTGAATCTCTGTTGCATGAACTTGGTGTAGAAGGCTCCGCAATTTTAGCACAAGCAGACAACTTAGGTAAATATATTGAATTAGAAGGTCAGCTAATTGCTTCTGAAAAAATAACTTATGAGGACTTACTTCTTGCTTCTGAACTAAGGTCTTCTGATTTGAGGATTCTACATTCTGCTTTAGTTCAGATTTCAGGTAAACCCTACAGAAGTGAAATTTTTGATCTGATGTCACCTCTAGAAGTTTTACTAGAATTTAATGATGATCTTCGTTCCTACAAAAAGGATATCGCAGCAGGTAGTTACAATACCTACTGGATGTTTCAAAAATTGTATGGAGAGAAAGCGCATCATTATTTAAAAGCAGAAATAGACCGTTATAAAAATCTATTTGAGGAGAAACTTAAGCGATTTCCTCAAGAAGAACAAGCGATGTATTTAGTAACATGGTCTCGTTTTTGGCAAAGATTTCCCTATCTCTCCGATGCCGAACTTATTCATCAGGTTGCTCTAGAAGGGATTAAAAAAACACATGACTAAACCTGTGACTCAACAGTTAGACCTGAAAGCGGAAGTAAATTTGGATTCCTCGATTCAATTTGAGCAATCGCTTTCCAAGAATGTACTAGAGCCAAAAGCTATCTTATTGACAGGAGCAACTGGTTTTCTTGGTGCTTATTTACTCGAAGAACTTCTCCAGAAAACCAGCGCAGATATTTATTGTTTAGTTCGCTGTTCTAATATAGAAGAGGGTAAAAATCGTCTTCAAAAAAACTTAGAGTTTTATTCTCTTTGGCAAGATGGTTTTAATTCTCGTCTTATTCCTATTGTTGGAGATTTAGGGAAACCTTTATTCGGTCTTTCTCAACTAGCATTTAATGAATTAGCGGCAATAATTGATATTATTTATCACAATGGAGCTTGGGTTAACTCTGCTCGTCCCTATTCTACTTTAAAACCGGTAAATGTCTTGGGGACGCAGGAAGTGCTAAGGTTAGCTAGTAGGGAGCAAACTAAACCCGTTCATTTTGTTTCGACTCTTGGGGTTTTTCTCGGTGATAATCAGGAGGAAATTGCAAAAATTACTGAAATGGATAGCCCTAATTTTGTTAATCTTCAAGGAGGTTATCGCCAAAGTAAATGGGTGGCAGAACAATTAGTGATGGTCGCACAAAAAAGAGGATTACCTGCTTGTATTTATCGTCCTTCAAGAATTATCGGGAATAGTAAAACGGGGATTAACGGTAATTTCCAAGATTTCCTGTGTATTTTGCTAAAGGGTTGTATTCAATTAAAAAAATTCCCCGCTTTAAACACACAAATAGATATCGTTCCCGTTGATTATGTCAGTCAGGCAATTGTCGGTTTATCCCAGCAAAAAAACCATGCTGGTCAAGTATTTCATTTAATTAATTCTCAGCTAATTTCCTGGGAAACTTTCTTTAATTCTCTTCAACTTTTAGGCTATTCCTTAGAAAAAGTTGATTATGATAATTTTTATGCCGAATTAAAATATCAATTGTCCCAGTCTCCCAAGAACACACTATATTCATCTTTATTACTGCTTTTGAAACTGTCAAAACTATTTTCCCCTGATAAGCTAGAATTTGACGCAACTCGAACATTGATAGAATTAACAGAGCTATCTATCTCCTGTCCCGTTATTGATGAAAAATTGCTCAGTTTATATTTTTCTTACTTTCAGAAAGTTGGCTATTTTCCCCCTGTTCTAGACCATAATTTATAGGAAAAATCTTCAATTCTTGCTATATACTTTTAAGATTTTGGAAGATGGTAATTGGCTGATGAGGATTCGTAACAATTTCCGACCATATCTGCATGAAATCTCGGTTAATTTGAGTCATTGAATCAAGCTCAAAATAATCTTTTTTATATTGCCACCAACCCTTAAGAGAGGGTTTTGGGGAAGTTTTATTTTCCCAGAGTATTAACTCTAAGTCGGGCCTAACTTCAAACTCTTCCATTTCCCAAGATGTCACCTCTAACCCAGGTAGTTTCAATTCTTCTTCGGGGGACTCTGACAAAACCGTAATAACTGCTTTAAAACTAGAATTATCAAGGCGATATTCTGGTTTAATGACTTTGGCTAAATGCTCAAAGGGAATATCTTGATACTCTAAGGCTTCTAATACTACCCTTCGCACTTGCGTTAGTAACTCTCTAACAGTAGGATTACCACTTAAACTAACTCGGAGCAACATTATATTACTAATTAAACCGATTAGAGGCTTCAGGTGTGGATGATTACGAGCGTCACGGGGAGCGCGGATGATAATATCTTCACAGCCACTATAGCTATAGAGTAAAACAGCAAAGGCTGTTAGTGCAGTCATAAATAAAGTGATTCTTTGCTCTTGACAGAGGATGTTTAATTTCTCTGTGAAATCCCCAGGAATTTCAAAATCAAAATTAGTCCCTAGACTTGAAACCGATGAATCGGATAATTTATCGCCAGATTTAGACGGCGAAATCAGGTGTGGGGGAATTTTTAAGGTTGGTGACTCTCCCGCTTCTAAAATACGTTTATAGTGGTTAATTTTCGGCTCAATTAGTTGAGAACTAAAGGATTTTAGTTGCCATTGAACATAATCAACATACTGGATAGGTAAGGGAGGTAAAGGGGAGGAATCACCTAAGACAAAAGCCTGATAAAGTAGCTCCAATTCTTTAAAAAAGAGCGTCAAGGATGAATTGTCTATAATAATATCGTGGATGTGAGTGAGGAGAATGTGCTCCTTCTCATCCAAACGAATTAATATCAGTCTGATTAAGGGGCCATTAATCAAGTCGAAGGGTTGATTAATAATCTCTTGTAATAATCTTGCTAATTCCTCACTTTTCTGGTTCTCTGGCCAGGGTTGTAAATCAATTATGGGTAGGTTTTTTTCGGTGTAGGGGTTAATTAACTGAACGGGGGAACCGTTGACTTCTCGAAAGGTGACACGCAATATTTGATGGCGATAGATAATCTCATTCAAGCTGGCTGTTAAAACTGCTAAATTGAGGTTTCCTTTAAGGTAGTGTCGTCTAAAATTACCTGAAAAATGGATGACTGTGTTGGATTTTTCATAGGACCATCTTTTCTGTTGAGTCAAAGATAAGGGAAAATAAGGACAGCCAGATAAGGAATCAATTTCTGGGGAAGAATCGGCAATAAAATTCTCGTCGATTAAGGGATTAATTACCTCATTAAATTTTATCTTCTCAATTTTTTCGATTAGTTCTGGATGATTTTTCCGTAAATATTCGGCAAATTCAGCCACCGTTGCGGCATCAAGAATAGTTTCTACAGCAAACTTTTTTTCAAAATGAGACTCTAGCCTCTTACAGAGGGCAATAACTTTGAGGGAATGTCCCCCCAATTCAAAAAAGTTCTCATCAATTCCTACTTTTTCTAATTCCAAAACCTCTGCCCAAATTGCGGTTAATAGTTCTTCCTCTGGGTTTCGTGGCGGTGTAACCAGACGAGAAGTGTCATAATTTAGAGGCAATTTAGCTAAAGCTACACGGTCAACTTTATCATTGGGGGTCAAAGGCATCTTTTCTAAAATTACTAATGCCTGGGGAATCATATAATGGGGTAACTTTTCTTTGAGATAGTCGCGCCATTGAGTGAGAACTTGCTCGACTTTAACGGTGGGATTAATAACAGCATAAGCGATTAATTGAGGATCATTTAACTGCTCTTGACGGACAATGACTACCGCTTGGTGAATGGCGGTATTTTCGTTTAAGATGCCTTCAATTTCCCCTAATTCAATTCTTAAACCGCGAATTTTAACTTGAAAGTCTATGCGCCCTAACCATTCAATATTACCATCGGGAAGATAACGGGCTAAATCGCCGGTTTTGTATAACCTCGCCGATGGATTATTATCAAAAGGATGGGGAATAAATTTTGCCGCAGTTAATTCGGGACGATTGAGATATCCCCTAGCTAAACCTACTCCCCCAATATGTAATTCTCCCGCAACCCCCACAGCAACTTTTTTGAGAGACTCATCAAGGATATAAGCTTGAGTATTGGCAAGAGGACGACCGATAGTTAAGGGACTATCAGGGCTACATTCTGCTATGGTGGCATCAACGGTGGCCTCGGTGGGGCCATAGGCATTAAAAAAGCGTCTTCCCACTGACCACTGGGCCATCAAGGCAGGGGGACAAGCTTCTCCGCCGACAATTAATACCTGTAGGTGTTTTAAGGGTGCTTGAGGGAGGACGGCTAATACTGATGGGGGAATTTGTGCATGGGTAATAGCTTTTTTTTGCAGAAAATTAAGCAAGTTATCCCCCGGAAGTAAGGAGTTAGAATTTCCTAGACAAAGTTGCGACCCCGAACAAATAGCGGTGAAGATTTCCGAAACGGAAGCATCAAAATTTAAGGAAGCAAATTGCAGAACACGACTTGAGGGATTTAAGTTAAATAGTTTAATTTCTGTTTGAACTAAATTAACTACTCCTTTATGAGTAATTAAAACCCCCTTGGGTAGGCCAGTGGAGCCAGAAGTATAGAGAATGTAGGCTAAGTTGTCGGAGTTTACAGTAGTTTTAGGGTTTTCTTGACTTTGTTGAACTAGGGACTGATCTTTATTTAAAAAAATTACTTTTATCTGCTCAAGGGGGAGTTTTATAAGGGGTTTTTCCTGTGTCAATAAGATAGATATACCGGCATCTTCTAGGATGAATTTTAGCCGTTCTTGGGGGTAAGCAGGATCAAGGGGTACATAACACCCTCCCGCTTTGAGAACACCTAAAACCCCGATGATCATTTCTAGGGAACGCTCAACACAGATTCCTATTAATTGTTCTGGTTTTACTCCTAATTCAATTAAATAATGGGCGATTTGGTTGGCCCGGTCATTTAACTGCCTATAGGTTAAGGAGGAATCTTCAAAACTTACCGCAATCTGATTAGGGGTCTTCTCCACCTGGGTTTCAAATAATTGATGAATTGTGGTGGAATAAGAATAATTTTCTGCCCTAAAATTCTTCTCAATTGGCTGTAATTGTACTTCAATCATGATTTAAGTAGCTGGTTATAATTAAATTAAAAATGGATTTTAGGTTCGATCCCCCCTTAGTCCCCCCTTAATAAGGGGGGTGCCAATCCCCCCTTAGTCCCCCCTTAATAAGGGGGGCATCTGAAAGTTTTCAATACCTACCTACTTAAGATAGTGCAAACAATCAATTATGTTTTCTAAGTCTGGTAACACTGTGGCCAATTCCCGTTCATGTTTGCGCCATTTTTCTTGTCTAGGAGCAGATAGGGTTCTTTGAGCGATGGGTAAGGGTTGAGAGAGAATTTGCTCGATTTGTTTGTCTTGATGCAGTTGGGCAAATTGGGCAATATGATTAATGGTTTGCCCGGGATGTTCAATTAAATCCCGATAATTGACCGAACACCAACAGGAAGGGTTGAGGGACTGAAGGTCTTCTATTAGGTAGGAATTAGCCATTTTCCACTGATAGGCGGCAATTTCTACCAGAGAAGATTCCTGGAGAGATGACCAACCGGGTACGAGCAGAAAACTCCACTGACTATGCTCCCAACCGGGTAAGGGTTGATAGCTAATAAAACGATGCGATCGCCATCCTTCTAACAAACTACTAATATTTTCCCTAGCATCTCGATAAAGATAGATAAAGAGAGCATCAGGAAATACGGCCTTTAAGAAAGGAACTCTTAGAGCATTTTTCGGCGTTTTTTCTAAAAAACGAATTTTGTTAGGACTCTCATTTTCAGCAATGTTTAAATATTTTACCCCCTCCCGATTTTGTAATTGTTGGGTAAAACCTTTTCTTAGAGTTGCGCTAATTTCTGGGGTAGCATCGCCTTCATCCAAGCAGTTAGAGCTAAAATTGCGTGTGGCTGGATGTAAAGCGGGTATTCCTTCGATAATTTCGTGACTTTCATCTCCAATTGTCCATAAATCGGGGAATTTAGCCAGGGTTTCAAACAATAAACTACTTCCTGCTCTGGGTGCAGAAACAATAAAAATCGGCTTTTCAAACTCTGGAATTAAGAGGTTTTTATCTTCTACTTCTAGCTGAGATTGGTGCTTTTTTTTGGCAATTAACAAACGTTTTCTCTGATGCAGAGAAAGCATCTCACCCTCCTTTCCCCTCAGGGGTGGGGAAGGCGATAGGGTTGAAAGCATGGAAGTAATAGGATTAATTATCTCTTGGATTGCCACCGATGAAGATAGCCATTTTTGTAATAATGGTGCTATTTTTCGGCTAAATTCCCCGATTAAATCTCGATAGGCTAATTCTCCTCGATAGTTTTGTCCAAATTTGGTAAAAACCGCTTGCCATTGGCTTTGAAATTCTGCCAGTTTTTCGGTCAGTTGCTCTAGTTGTCCCTGGGGAAGGGAGCAATTTTCAAGAAGACCATAAATAGCGGCTACTTGCTCTTCAATTTCCGCAGCAGTAAGCACGGGTAAATCATTAAGTGGGACCTGAGCTAAACTGTTTGTTCTGCACATCTCATCTGGGTCATTTTCAACAATGAACAATTATTAGTTAGCGATTATCCAGTTTCTAGATTTTAACTGAGTAAGGGGTTCTGCCCCCCCTGATTAAGGGGGGAAACTGACAATTTTTAACACCCACCTACTTACTAACTTTTGAGTTTTTTGAGAGATGCTGCTAAAGTTTCGCCCACATAGTCCCCATAAAGAATCCCCTTAGCGGTTAATTCAATTTCTTGGGTAGATACGGTGACAAAACCATCTCTTTCAAGTGCGGACAAAGTTTCCCCGCAAAGGGATTGTAATTTAAACCCATGTCTTTGCTGAAATGCAATTAAATCAAAACGTAATGTCTTGATTCCTAGTAAAACTTCCCGCACCATCCGGTCCAAGCTAGTCAGCTTATACCCGCGAGATAAGGGTAGTTCTCCTTGGACCAGAAGGGTCGCATATTTTTCCATATCGCTAGTATTTTGTAACAGAGAATCCCCTAAACAGCCGAAAGCAGAGACTCCCAGTCCATAAAACTCCATTCCGTGCCAAATATTAAAAATGTATTCACTGCGATATTGTTTGGTACTTGTGGCCAAATCGCTGTCATTTTTAACATAGGTAAAATGACTCCAAGGATTATAGTTTGCTTGGGCAAAGCGCTCCATGGCCAACTGCATAAACTGCATTTCTAGCTCTGCTGATGGCAATTCTATAATTTCTTGGCGAACCCCTTGATCAAATACTTGGGTATTGGCAAAAGCTTCCATTTTATAAACGGTGATGCTTTCTACTCCGGTTTTTAGAGCGCATTCTAAACTTTCTTGCCAAGTTTCTAGGGTTTCTCCGGCTAGTCCACTCAACAGGTCAATATTAATTGACCATTGCCCCTCGCCAGCTTTTTGAGCTACATCTATCGCTCGATAAGCTTGTTTTTCGTCATGACCTCTGCCACTTAGTTTGATGATTTGATCATTAAAAGATTGAACACCTAAACTCAGGCGATTTACTCCTAATTCTTTGAGTAACCTCATTTTTGATGGGGAAACACTCAAGGGTTCTGCTTCTACGGAAAACTGTTTCTTTTCTTCAAAGTAGGAGAAATTTTCCCGTAAATTCTCGACAACTTGGACTAACTGGTTTCCAGTTAAGGTGGTGGGAGTTCCTCCGCCAAAATAAACCGCCTGAATCCGTCTATTTTTCAAATTGAATCTTTCGGAAACGAGTTTAATTTCTTGGCAAAGCGTATCTACATAGGCCTGTACTTGGCTCTCTTTTAGGTCAACGGTTTTGTAATAACAAAAAGCACAGCGTTGAGTACAAAAGGGGATATGAACATAGAGACAGATTGGCTGTTCTTCTAGTTTTTCGGCGATTACCCCTGCTTTCCACTGGCGAAAGGGGGGATAGTTAGGATTTAAGGGTAAACGTTGCGGCGTTTGGGTTTTCGGAAGTTCAACGGTTAAAGTCATGGTTTTTGACCAGGGTATTTTTATTTAGATTGCGTTAACTCTAGATCAAGCTATGACTGTTAATTGTTCACTTGCCGGCATTTTCTGGGCAATACAACTAGCTAAAACGTTAAGATTGCTAAAGGATTCTAGATTTAAATCCGATTCCGCAAACTCAACCTCGAAATGCTGTTCTGTCAAAGCAATTAATTCAACTACTGCGATGGAATCCAATCCTAACCCGTCTTCAAATAGGGAGGCAGTTTCGTCAATTTCCTCGATTTTGAGATTGACATCCAGTTGTTCGGCAATAATTGTCTTGAGTTGATTTAAAATATTTGTCGCCATTTTCTAAGCTTTGGGTAAAAAACTGACTAATTGCTGATGGTCGATCTTCCCGTTGGGTAACATCGGTAAGGTTTTCAAAGTGACAATGCGGTCTGGAATCGCTCTTTTCGGTAGTATATCAAAGCACAATTCTCTGATTTCATTCTCAGACAGATGAGTCCCTTTTGTCAAGACACAAAAAGCGACTATACCTTTGCCTCTTTGACTCTCTCCATGGCATTGGACTGCAACCGCTTCAATTGCATCTAGGGTTTCCATATTTTTCTCAATGTCAGAAAACAAGACCAATAGACCATCCCGGTTAATACTGCGATCACATCTTCCCCAAACTTCCAGATGACCGTCTAAATGTAGCTTACCTAAATCTTTAGTAGGGAACCAATCATCGGAATTTGTTGACATCAGCGGCACTCCTGCCGGATCAACATAACCATCAAAACCTGATGGATGCTGACAGCAAATTTCCCCAACTTCTGACATTTGCGAGTTTAAAGATTTATTAAGTTGCAATCGGACACCTGGCATAGGTAAACCGACCGTTTGACAACGGAGGGATAATTCTTCTTGGGGACTACCTGCGGCAATTACCCCCATTTCTGTACTGCCATATAACTTAACTAGGGGGCCGAAATTCTCTTCATATTTGATAAAAGTGTTTTCTTTGATCAGATCTCCCGCCACCACCGTTAATTTATACTCTCTGGCTGATTTTCTGCCTTTAACTAAGGTTTCACAAAAGCTAGGAGTCATAAAAGCAATATTAGGATTAAAGTCTTTTTCTCTCTGAAGATAGCGTAAAAGGTTAGCACCTTTCTGTAAATCAATAGAGGCCCCCACAGCCACACTAGGGAGAAAAGCAGCCCCTAAACCATAGAGATGATAAATCGGGACTGGAATCGCCACTCTCGCCTCTGAATTTAATCTCAATCTTTCCACACAGTTAAGCACATTTTCTAGCAATTTAGTCTGAGAATGAACCACTATTTTGGGGGTTCCTGTACTCCCAGAAGTCTTCATATATAGCCTTTTACCCTTGTCATCGATAGTTTTATATTGATGATTTTCGGTAATTTTTAGCCAATTGTTAATCCGATCCAAACTGTCAGTTTTTTCCAGTTTAGGAGTGAGGCAATAGCGACAAAACTCAGGAATAATAGAGGGCGAATTTGACTGAGGATGCAAAAAGAAACTATAGCCCTTTTCTAACAAAAATAACAGAGTTAAAGCACTGGCAAGAGAATTTTCACATTCCAGGGCCAAGCAGTCTGAATGATCGATTTTTTCTTGCATGAAGAAGCTTGACAAATTGTCAAATATTTCTTCAACATTTTGCCAAGAATAGGTTAAACATCCATCGGTAAGCACGTTGGACTGATACGAGTCTAGAGAGGGAATGCGGGCTATAAATAAGCTGTTTAACATTTACATTGGTATGGAAGGTTACATGGAGGTGAGGTAGTGGCGGGAGAAATCACTAATCTTCTCGACTTTGTACGATAACTTTTGCTTATGGAATCGTGAAATGCTTATCAGACAAGACTTTTAGGGCTACTTTGACGGAAGACCCTATCAGTATAGACCTCGTTTCCATAGGGAAGCGAGAACAGCCAAATCAGGGTAAACCCATCTCAAAAGCTATTGAGAATTGGCTAATTTTGTCGGCCGTTGGTCTGCTGTCTAGGCATTTCAAATGCTACCAGTCAATCAGAATATTTACGAATTGTCAAGGATTTTTAAAATAGGTTTATCCCTCGGTCAAAGTGTGTTAGACTCCGGGAGATTAGTTTTTAGGAGTTTCTCATGGACGAAGTTAACGAACAGGCTGGCGCTGATGAATCTTCATCCCAGAATGTTAACGAACAGGCTGCCGCTGATGAATCTTCATCCCAGAATGTCAACGAACAAGCTGCCGCTTCAGAATTTTCTTGGGAGGAAATCAGCAAAAAACTAAAGGCTGCCCCGGGTGAAATCAGCAAAAAACTGGCATCCTGGGGGGTTTCTTTGGACGAAGTAGCCAAGAGAATTGGTTCTTTGGGACTCCCCGGCACAATTCTCGTGGTCACGGTATCCACCTCGGGAGCTACCACTTATCCCGTTGCCTTCGCGCTGGCAGCTTTAGGGGGTCCCCTTGGCGTTTTCGGTGGTTTGGGACTGCTTAGTCTGACCACTGTGGTGGGGGATGTCTTGACAAACTATGGAATTGAAGCGGTTCTTGGTGCTATCTATAAAGACCGTCGTAAACAGGAAGCTCAGGAAGACTTAATCAAAGAAGTTGAAGGTTTACCGATTACCCAAGCACTGAAACTGAAGCTCAAACAGCAAATAGAGTCGGCGGAGGTTGTGTCTGAGGATATTGGTTCCCCTCAAAAAATTGAAATTGTAGAATAATGACTTCAAGTCATGCCTTGTTTTTTACTCTGATTTCGTCTTCGTCTTTGATGACATCAACTAAGTTGGTTGCCTTGAATTGAATTAACCCCTAAGTAAAGAAAGGATCAGTTTTATGTCTGCTCAACAAAATGTTTTGTCCAATGTTTTGTCCTTTGATGGGCAAAGAAATTATGTGGAAGTTCCTTACAATGCTCAACTGAACCCGGAACAGTTTACCGTGTCCTGTTGGGCTAAAGTAACGGGAAAACAGGGTCAATGGCGATCGCCGATCACTGGCAGAACCGACAGCCCGCAGGGGGGATACATCCTTTATGCTGGGGAAAACAATAAATGGCAGTTTTGGACAGGCAATGGCGGTAATTGGGTGACCGTAACCGGTCCCGATGTTGTGCTGGGAACCTGGACGCATTTAGCCGCCACCTACGATGGCAACAACATGAGACTCTATGTCAATGGGCAACTGGCCGGCGGCCCCGTGGCTACCAAAATCATCCCGAATAAGAAATCTCCCTTACGGATTGGAGCAGGAGCGACAGAAAGAAACCCAGACTATTTATTTGCCGGCCAAATCGGGGAAGTGCAGGTTTGGAACCAAGCACGGTCCGCGGAAGACATTAAAAAATCAATGAATTATCGGCTGCTAGGCAATGAACCAGGCCTGGTGGGCTATTGGCCCCTTAATGAAGGTTCAGGTAATATCGTCACTGACAAAACCGGTAAGGGCAGTAATGGCACAATTAACGGGGCAACATGGCAGCAAGAACAACTCCCCTTAACTGCCAAAGCCTCTAAACCCAATATTGTCGTTTTCCTCACTGACCAAGACAGTGCCGCCGTTGCTGAACGCTGGCCGCAAAGCTTTGAAGATGAGCATCTACCGGCCCTGAAACGACTGAAAAAGAACGGGCTGACCTTCAACAAAATGTTCACGGTAACGGTGGCCTGCTCTCCCAGTCGGGCTACTCTGCTCACCAGTACCTATCCCAACCAACACGGTGTCATCAACACCATTGCCGAGCCTTTTTCCGATATTATCAACCGCTATGAGGATAGCTACGGACAATCCCTAGAACAAAAGCTTCTTAGTCCCACTCAGGTGAACCTAGCTCGGGTTCTGAAAGCGGCCGGTTATAAGGTCTATTGGAAGGGCAAATGGCACTTGAGCGTTCCCAAGAGTGACACCGATAAGTGGTCAAGCGAAGACATCGAATACATGAAACAGTCCTACGGTTTCGATGGCTGGACTCCGATTGATGCGGGAGTTGCCCGCAGTGATTTAACCAAGTTTGGCAAAGGAATTTTTTACAATGATGAACGCTATCTACGGGGTGTAGAAGGGGTCAAAAAAGTCATTGAGCAAGATGCCAAGGAAGGACGCGGAGCTTTTAGTGGACTTTCCCCGAAGGAAAAGGAAGCGAAAAAGCAAGAGATCTTGGCTGGAATTGACGAGGCCATTCCCCCGGAAGAACAAGGGATTCTCGAATTTATTCAAAATTACAAATCCGAGGACGGTCCTTTTTGCTTGGTGGTGTCTTTGGTCAATCCCCATGATATTCATGTGGCTCCTACCTTTGAGAAAGATGCCGGCTATTCCCTAGAGGACTTTAAAGATTTTAATCTTCCCATTCCCGAAACTGTCTTCGAGGATCTATCCTTTAAGCCAACCGTCCAGGAGATTTTTAAACAAGGCTGTCAAGTCAAGGAAGAGCAACGCTGGAAACGGCTAAAACGGAGCGGCGAAAAGGTGTGGTATGAAGATTTACCAGAACTAAAAGATGGTAAATTCGCTACCAATAGTCAGCAAGTTCAGCAGATGTTTGTTAACTTCTACGGCTATCTGAAAAAACTGGCAGATAACCAAATCAATGAAGTGCTGAATGCCCTTGAAGCTAAGGGATTAATTGACGATACCTTAATCGTGCGGACTTCCGACCATGGGGAAATGTGCCTGGCCCACGACCGTCAGCGAGAAAAGCCTTTCAATGCCTACGAGGAAGTGCTTCGGGTTCCTCTGATTATTTCTAACCCGAATCTGTTCCCCAACGCCGTTAGTACCGATTCCTTTGCCACGACCTTGGATATAGTGCCAACTCTGGCTAAATTTGCTGGGGTGTATGATCTGTTCCAGTTTGCCTTTCAGGGTTGTGACCTAACGCCTTTATTCACCAATCCCAATCAGGAAGTCCGCGATGCCATTCATTTTACTTTTGATGATGGTACGCTGCCTCCCCGGTTTTTCAAAACCATTCCCCGACGTATCCGTACTATCCGCACCAAAGAGTGGAAATATTCTGTGTACTTTAACGACGAGGGGACTAATTACCAGTACGAAATGTACAACCTAGTCAATGACCCTCTGGAAAAAACCAATGTTGCGGGTAAACCAGAATATTTAGAAAAATTCCTGGAACTACACGCGCAATTGATCGAGCAGATGGTTAAGTTAAAAACTGTTCCGGGTCGTTTTTCTATCTATACAGAAGAGATGAAGCAACAGAATTTTGGCTCTTCGGTTTGTGTTATGCAATGGACGGGGGTTATAAGGGATGGAACCCTTATAGAGAAAGGCATTTAGCGATTTTTGTCAATTGTTTTTTATCTAGAGCGAACTAATCAATTAAGTCTCTTGCCAGATAAGGATTTAGTCGATTTATGCCCCCCTATCGAACCATAACAAGTAACGAAGAGCCAGAATTTTATTCCTCCTCTGCATTGGCCGACGGAAGAGGAGGCCGAATATGAAGCCATCATGGATTATGCCGCTAACCAAGCTCAGTCTTCCTACCGGCACCGAGATCACAAGGAGGTGATCAAAACCCAGGCAAAAGATGTTGATCCCGATATGTGGTGGTTGGGAATCTAATCAAAGCGCCGCGGCAAAACAACTAAGTAGGTGGGTGCCATTGATTTGCACCCACCTGTAATGGGAGCATACCGCCCACACTGGGTCTTACATTCAATGAGACCAACCTACTTAGTAGATTGTCCAGCTTAAGGTTGTGTTTACCCAGTTATAGCAAGATATCCAGAGAGCGCTTAGGCACATCGATGGGCTAACTTTAAATCTATCCAGCAAATTAAGGAATTGTGCCATGATGCCAGCGAAACTACCGAATCGGTGTAAAATCGAGTTGCTAAAAAATAGTTTTAGCAAAACCCCTCTTAATCTTTCGGAGTTAAGCACACTCCAGCGAATCATTTTAATAACCGATGGGACTCTGACCGACATTTTAGAGATTTATTTGTTGGAAAAAATGTCAATTGTTAAACTGTCTGAAGAAGCGGTATATTTAGAGGAAGACTTGCCGGTTTTAGATCTTGAAAAAGGTAGTAAAATTATCAAAAGAAAAATATTTCTTTGCAGTACAGTCAGCCAAAAAAATTTAGTTTATGCCGAGTCTATTATTGTTATTGATAGACTAGACACCAAGTTTCAAGAGGAATTAATCAATTCAGGAAAACCCATTGGTAAGCTTTGGTTAGAAAATCGGATGGAAACCTTTAAGGAAATCGTTGATTTATCTCAAGAGCGTGCGGGGGATTTGGCTGAGGATTTTCAAATCAGTCCAGAAGAAAAACTTTTTTCTCGTACCTATCGTGTTTTCTCTCAGAAGCAAGCGATTATGATGATTACAGAAAAATTTCCCGAGAGTTATTTCGTCTAAAAATATCTCCAGAGTCATTCCATTAACAACCATCTCAACTTTGCTCATTCAATCATGTTTAATCTTCAGCGAGAAAATCCCGGGCAAATGTCTGATAGAGACACTGTCTTGCAGATGATAAGGGGTTTTCAGATTAGCCAATGTATTTATGCGGCCGCCAAATTAGGAATTGTTGATCTGTTGGCCGATGGAACAAAATCTTATCAAGAGTTAGCCACTGAAACCCATACTAATGCTGATTTACTTTATCGTTTTTTGCGGACGTTAACCAGTCTGGGGATTTTAGAAGAAACCCAACCCAACTATTTCCAAAACACTGCTTTAGCAACTTATTTAAGAGATAAGCAACAGGGAACTGTTCGCAATTTTCTGATGGCGGAAATAGAAGAAAGTTATGCTAGTTGGGGAAATCTGACTCAAAGTTTAACCACAGGTCAAGGTGCTTTTGAGTCTATGTATGGTGTCAATATTGAAGAGTTTCATCAACAAAATTCCGATCAAGCTGAAGTTTTTGATCAAGCAATGGTTGATATAACTGCAATTCAAAACCCCCTGATTTTGGCCGCTTATGATTTTTCTGTCGGGGAAATTGTCGCAGACATTGGTGGAGGATACGGAAAATTTCTGGCTGCTATTTTACAAAAATATCCCCAGATTCAAGGGGTGCTATTTGAACAACCCTATTGTATTGAGCAGGGGAAATATCTACTAACACAAGAGGGAGTGATCGACCGTTGTAGTTTGATTTCTGGGAGCTTTTTTGACCCCATTTTACTTAAAGCAGACATTTATTTATTGAAGAAAATTCTGCTCAATTGGGATGATCAAAAAGCCCTTGAAATTCTCAAAAACTGTCGTCAGGCTATGGACCCATCCTCTCGATTGTTAATCGTGGATCGAATTTTGCACAAAAATCGTTGGAAGGATAATTTAGCTGATCTCAATTTATGGATGCTAGGTTCAGGAAAAATTCGCTCAGAATCGGAATTTAGGGTATTGTTAGAAACGGCTGGCTTTCAAATAACTAAAATTATTGATACTGAGTCTATAGAGAGTTTAATTGAAGCTACTCCACTCTAAACCAGAAACTTAAATACCGCTCTGTTTACCAAACTACTCAATTCAACCTTATTAGGAAAAATTTTATGACTAACAACATCTCTACTAAACCTCTCAAGCATATTGCCATCATTCCAGACGGTAACAGAAGATGGGCAAAAAATCAGGGCTTATCTCCCCAAGAAGGTCACAGAAAAGCATTTATAGAGGTGGCACCTTCCCTATTAAAAACGCTTTGGGATAAGGAAATTTACGCCGCGACATTGTGGCTGTTCTCCACCGAAAACTGGAAGCGTTCCGATAGCGAAGTTGACAACTTAATGGATGTTTTTAGTCAGTTTCTCAGCTATTTATTGCCTTTATCGGGTGAATACTCAGTACAGTTGCGACATTTAGGTAGAAAAGATCGCCTTCCTGAAAATCTCTTGTCTATGGTTGAGGAGGTAGAGCATAGCACCAAAGGAATGACCGGTCACATCTTCAATTTTGCCCTAGACTACGGTGGTGAAGATGAGATAATCCGCGCAGTTCGCCGCCTAGTAGAAAAGGGGGTTAAACCTGAAGAGATCGAACCTCATCAGCTAATGGATCAATTTTGTCCGCCGCCAGATCTGATTATTCGGACCTCTGGAGAATGTCGGTTATCTGGATTTATGCCCCTACAGAGTTGTTATAGTGAACTCTACTTTACAAATACCTTCTTTCCCGATCTAACTCCGGCAGATATTGAAGAAGCTATCCACTGGTTTCAAAATCGCGAGCGTCGCTTTGGAAAATAGGATCAAGCAAATTAAACCAACTATAGCACCTGAGTTAAATCAAATTACTTTAGTTCCCATGACTCAATCTATTCATCAATTATTGGAACAGCAGGTACAACGCACCCCTGAAGCGATAGCTCTGATTGGGGAAAACCGGCAAATTAGCTATGAAAGCTTAAATCAAAAAGCCAATCAACTGGCCCATTATTTACAAAAATGTGGGCTAAAATCGGAAAGTCTCGTTGGCTTATCTGTGGAACGTTCCCCGGAAATGGTGATGGCGCTTTTGGCTATTCTCAAAGCCGGATGTGCCTATGTTCCCCTCGACCCCGACTATCCACCGGAGCGCTTGGATTATATGATACAAGATGCTCAATTATCTCTCATAATCACCAATAGTTATTTAATCGGTAAATTCGGGGACAATCAGAGAGTTAAAATTCTGAAATTGGATGAAGATTGGGGGCTAATTGCCCTGGAAAAGCCAGAAAATCCCGATATTGAAGTTAACCCCGAAAACCTCGCTTATATTATCTATACATCAGGTTCCACCGGAAAACCCAAGGGCGTGATGATTGAACATCGCTCTGTGGTTAATTTTATTGAAGTGGTTAAGACTACTGCTAATCTCAGTCAAAGCGATCAAATTTTACAATTTGCCTCGATTAGTTTTGATGTTGCCGTCGAGGAAATTTATCCTTGCTTAACTGTTGGTGGCACAGTGTTTTTGCGAACTGAGGCGATGTTAAGCTCATTTTCTAGCTTTATCCAAAAGTGTCGAGAATGGCAACTGACAATCTTAGATTTACCCACAGCTTTTTGGCAGGCTTTAATTACCGAATTAGCACGAACTAAGGAACCCTTCCCCGAATCGGTGCGATTATTATTTGTGGGTGGAGAAAGTTTATTACCCGAAAAACTCAAACTATGGCAGCAATATATAGAAGAAATGCTACAAACTGGGAAACTCCGCCGAGTACCCCAATTAATTAACGCTTATGGACCGACAGAAACCACTGTCGAAGCAACCTATTGTGATTTATCTAATTATAAATTAACAGAAAACTGTACCTCTGTCCCTATTGGTCGTCCCATCAATCAGACACAAATCTATATTCTTGATCAGAATTTACAGCCTGTCCCCCAAGGAACTCAAGGGGAATTATATATTGCTGGTATTAGTTTAGCGAGAGGTTATCTCAATCAGCTAGAATTAACCCAAGAAAACTTTATCAATAACCCTTTCAATCCCTCAGAACGGCTTTATAAAACTGGAGATTTGGGTCGCTATTTAGCCGATGGTGACATTGAATACTTAGGACGCATTGACAATCAAATTAAGATTAGAGGTTTTCGGGTAGAACTAGGAGAAATTGAGAATGTATTGATTCAACACTCGGCGATTGATTCGGCGGCGGTTATCCTCAGCCAAGATCAATTAGGGGATAAACAGTTAATCGCTTATGTCGTTCCTCATCTAACTTCTGAGGATTCCTTAGAACAGGAAAAAACTCAACAAGAATATCTGGCTCTTTGGAAAACTGTTAATCAGCAAACTGACAGTCAAACCCCTATTCAAAGTGATCTTACTTTTAATATTATTGGTTGGGATAGTAGTTATGACGGACAGCCAATTCCCAAAGAAGAAATGCACGAATGGGTGGATAAAACCGTTGAAAGCATTCAAGAGTTACACCCAGAAAAAGTTTTAGAAGTTGGCTGCGGTACGGGATTATTATTAACTCGAGTTGCCCCCGATTGTTCCGAGTATGTAGGTCTTGATTTTTCTCGTCCTGCTTTAGATCATATTCGGAAAATTCAGCAAACAATAGGCGGTTTAGATCATGTAACTTTGTGGGAAAGAAGCGCCGATGACTTAGCGGGATTGGAGTCAGAAAGTTTTGATACTATTATCATCAACTCTGTGCTGCAATATTTCCCCAGTACCGCCTACCTACTGCAAGTTTTAGAAGGGTTGATTAAACGGGTTAAAAAAGGAGGTCATATTCTTGTTGGAGATATTCGTAATTTAGCCCTTTTGCCAACCTATTGTACTTCGGTAGAAGCTTATCGAGCTAATGATCATGTTCTTGCCTGCCAATTGCGAGAAAGAATTACCCGCAAACAACAAGCAGAAGAAGAGTTGTTATTACATCCCTTTTTCTTCCTAGCACTTCAACAACAATTTCCTGAAATTACTCATGTGCAAATAAAACCCAAAACTGGGGTTTATGATAATGAATTAACTCGCTTTCGTTACGAGGCGATTTTATCTATCAATAGTTCCGTTGAACCGTTGACAGAGATTGATTGGTTAGACTGGCAAAAAGAACAACTGAACTTAGCCGAAGTTAAACGTATTTTAACTGAAGATCAACCGAAAAATTTAGGTATTTCTCGTATTCCTAATGCTCGTTTGAGCAAGGAAGTTAAGGTTCAACAATGGTTAGAAGAAGCTGATCAAAGCGACTCACTTAAGCAACTAAACCAGTGGCTAGGTAAGCAGCCGAAGCATGGGGTAGAAATTGATCGGATAATGGCTCTTGTGGAGGACTTACCTTATCACCTAGAGATTAGCTGGATTAATACCGATGCCACAGGATATTATGATCTAGTTTTTAGCCATAAATCCGCACCATTCCAACCAGCAATTTTTCCCATTAGTTCTCCTATTGAAGATATATTTACCTATGCCAATAATCCAATCGAGATTAAATTTAAGCAGCAATTAATATTAGAACTCGGTCAATTTATTAAAAGCAAATTGCCAGAATATATGAGGCCAAATGCCATCAGTATTTTAGACAAATTGCCCCTTACGCCTAATGATAAAATAGACCGTCTGGCCTTGTCAAAACTGGCAAAACCGAGTTATATATTAACCAGTAATAAAGCTAATTTTGTAGCTCCTCGTAATCGAGAAGAAGAAATATTAGCGAACTTGTGGTCTGAAGTTCTGCAACTAGAGCCAATCGGTATTAATGATAACTTCTTTGAGTTAGGCGGAAATTCTCTCAAGGTCATTGTTTTATTGAATAGAATCCAAGAAGGGTTGAATAAAAACTTGCAGATGCTTGACCTATTTCAGTCACCCACCATTGCTGAATTAGTAACTTGTCTGTCAGAAAAATCATCAACATTTAACAGAATTGAAGCAACAAATCTCCAACCTGCCGACGAAATTCGTTATTATCCGCCCTCTTTTGCTCAAGAGCGATTTTGGGATTATCGTCATTTAGGTAGCTTTTATTATCTACCTAACTACTTCCATCTGGAAGGAAAGCTTAATATAGCTATTTTGGAAAAAAGTTTTAATGAGATTATTCGTCGCCATGAAATTCTAAGAACAAAATTAGAAGAAATCAACGGTTCTTTAAGGCAGGTTGTCTATCCCAACACAAAGATAGCTCTTGAAATTATTGATCTGCGAAACCGCTCAGAAGTAGAGCAACAGCAAGAAATAGAAAGAATAACCGCAGAAAAAATCAAAAAACAAGTTTTTCTGGACAAAGATCCTTGGTTGTTTGTTAATCTACTACAATTGTCAGAAACGTCTCATATTTTGCTGATCGGTTTACACATGATGCTGGCCAATGAACAATCTTCGGAAATATTAATGCCAGAATTGAGCCTTCTCTACGATACTTTCCTCTCTGATAGCCCTTCTCCTTTGCCCGAATTACCCCTACAGTATGGCGATTATGTGATTGCCGAACGTCAATCTCTTACAGAAGAAGGACTAAAAATAAGGCGCGACTATTGGCAACATTGGTTAAGTCGAGAACCCCAACCTTTAAATCTTCCCACTGACAGACCGCTACCAGAGGTGCAAAGCTTCCAGGCGGCTACCCTAGAAATGGAGATTTTCCCTGAACTGACCACTCAGTTAGAAACTTTGAGTCAGAAACAAAAAGTGACTTTTTTTACCACCATCGCCACTACCTTTGGACTTTTACTCCATCAGTACGCTCCGAAGGAAAGTCTCGTTATCGGCGTTCCAGCGATTGATAGCAATCAGCAGCAATTTGCATCTGTAATGGGAGATTTTGGTAAAATGCTGGCTTTAAGGCTTGATTTTGGCGAAAATGACGACTTTTTCCAGCTATTAAAACGGGTTCAACAGGAGATGCTTGCTGTCATCACTCACCAAGATGTCCCTTTTGAGCAAATCGCCAAAACCTTTGACCCGCCGATAGAGCGAAATAAACGCTTTTTTAGAGTGTATTTAGACTTTTTGCAAAAAGCTCCCAGAGAGCATTTAGAATTATCGGGTTTGAATGTCACCCCCATACCGCTTAAATTATCAATGGCAAGAGTAGATTTAGGAGTATTGTTCTGGAAAAAAAATACCCCTTCGGGAACTGTTATTCAGCTATGGTGGAAGTATAAAAAAGATTTGTTTGAAGCGGATACCATAGCTGGGATAGCATCAAATTTTGAAGATTTATTAGGGGCAATTGTCAATAGACCTCTTGCATAAATCCGAAAACAAACGATAGAAACAATAATGGGAAGGACTTTCAGTTAATTATTTATTAGTAGTTGATAATCTTCAAAAATGTTGCTGTACAAGGATCGACTTAAGACTTTTGCAAGAGGTCTAATCAATGAAATCAACTCAATCTCATCTTTTCACTACAACTCATTGGTATAATACCTGCTTAATGGAAGCTCTGGTTTTTGCTGTTTCTGGTCAAACTGAAGGAATAATACAGTCAAGCCTAGAATTGTTGACAACTAAGGTAAAATCGTTAATAATTTAGAGAAGGATTTATTCTTAGCAAAAAATACTTTTTTTGGCTCTTCGGTTTGTGTTATGCAATGGACGGGGGTTATAAGGGATGGAACCCTTATAGAGAAAGGCATTTAGCGATTTTTGTCAATTGTTTTTGCTCTAGAGCGAACTAATCAATTAAGTCTCTTGCCAGATAAGGATTTAGTCGATTTATGCCCCCCTATCGAACCATACCAAGTAACGAAGAACCCTTTTTTTAGGGAATCCGTAAGCTCAATCAAAAAGGTCATTAAATTATGTTTAATCTTCCCAGAGAAAACCCAAATCAAATATCTCCTAGAGACACCGTTTTACTGATGATTAGGGGGTTTCAGATCAGTCAATGTGTTTATGCTGCTGTGAGATTAGGGATTCTTGATTTGTTAGGAGATGGCTCAAAACACTATCAAGAATTAGCGACGGAAACTAACACTCATGCTGATTCTCTCTATCGTCTTTTACGAACTTTGGTCAGTTTAGGAATTTTGCAAGAAAATCAACCGGATTATTTTCAAAATACTCCCTTAGCGGCTTATCTAAGGGATGATCAAGTGGGAACTTTACGCAACTGGCTAATTACCGAGATAGAAGAAAGTTATGCTTGTTGGGGCAATTTTACCCAAAGTTTAACGACTGGTGAAGGAGCTTTTAAAGCCATGTATGGTCTTGATATTGAGGAGTACCATCGAGAGAATCCTAGCCAAAATAAAGTTTATGATCAATCAATGAATGATATAACCACATTCCAAATAGCCAAAATATTAGAAGCTTATGATTTTTCCTCCGTAGAAGTATTGGCAGATATTGGTGGCGGTCAGGGAAAACTGATTGCTGCTATCTTAAAACGTTACCCTCAAATAAAAGGGATACTTTTTGAACAGCCATACTCCCTTGAAAAAGCCAAAAATTTATTGAAACAGGAAGGGGTAAGCGAACGCTGTGAGTTGATAAGTGGAGATTTTTTTGAATCGGTTCCCGTCGTAGCCGATGTTTATTTACTCAAGCAAGTTTTGCTCAGTTGGAATGATCAACAAGTGGTTGATATTCTCAAAAACTGTCGCCAGTATATGCCTTCCACATCTCGATTATTAATTGCAGAAAGAATTATCCGCAAAATTTATTGGAGAGATAATTTAGCTGATCTACAGTTATGGATGCTTCATTCAGGAAAAATTCGCTCAGAAAATGAATTAAAAGTCCTATTAACAAGCGCTGGATTTCAAATAGATAAAATTATTGATACTATGCCTGTGCAGAGTTTGATTGAAGCAAGTCCACTCCCTAAATTAAATTAGATATGTCCTAGCAAAGCATGAGCAATCAAGAATGTATTCCAGATTTTAAAACAGAAGCTATTCTCAATCCTGATATTAGTTTTGACAGTCCTCTGAAGGAGGATATTGACGAGCCAAAATCAATTTTTTTAACTGGCGCTACTGGATTTTTAGGGGCTTATTTGCTCCGGGAACTGATCGGTCAAACCACCGCTAATATCTATTGTTTAATTCGTTGTCATACTTTAGAAACTGGTAAACAGCGACTAAAAGAAAACCTCCAATCTTACCAACTTTGGCAGGAACCTTTTGATGATCGTATTATCCCGATAGTTGGCGATTTAGCTCAACCATTGTTAGGTCTTTCTGAGAAAGATTTTTGTCAATTAGCCACCGACATTGATGTTATTTATCATAACGGATCAGAAAACGACCCGATCACCCCTTACTCTCAAATGAAAGCGGTTAATGTTTTGGGAACTCAAGAACTTCTTAAGTTAGCCGGACTAAGAAAAACTAAACCAGTTCATTTTATCTCGACAGTCGCCATTTTTTTTAGTCAGGCTCATAGACAAGATATAGCGATTAGAGAGACGGACTTTCCTCTATTTTCTCCCAGTTTAAATACGGGCTATAAACAAAGCAAATGGGTGGCTGAAGAATTAATACACCTAGCTCAAAAAAGAGGTTTGCCCGTCTCTATTTATCGACCTACAAGAATTATGGGTGACAGCAAAACTGGAATTTATCGAAAATCCAATAATTTCTTTTTTCGGTTTATTCAAATATGTATTAAATTAGAAAAATTTCCCACTTTTGATGTGGATATTAATATTATTCCCATTGACTATGCCAGTAAAGCTATTGTTTATCTCTCAAGGCAAAAGCAACTTTTAGGAAAAACCTTTCATTTAGTTAATCCTGAATCAATTTCATGGCAGAGACTTTTTGAACTAATTAATGCCTGTGGTTATGCCACTGAACCGGTATCCGATAAAAATTGGTTAGTGATGGTTGAAAATTACCTTTTTGAGCAGGGAGGAGAAAAAGCCGTTAGTTCTTGCTTCCCAATTATTTTAAAATCAGCTAAAATGATTAGTCAGACAAAGCCTCGGTTCGATGCTTGTCAAACTATCGAGGGATTAGCTCATAGCTCAATCGTTTGTCATCCTCTCGATTTATCCCTGATCTCTACTTATTTACTTGCTTGGAAAAAATATGAGACAAAAATGTTAAACTAGCAAAGGCTCATCTGCTGCCCGACTACCAATAGCGTCAACCCCTTTTTTTTGGAAATATGTCAACCCAAGTTGCTGAAAACAAAAATGCACTTGCTTCTTTTAACCAATTTTTGAAAGATGTCAAGGCGATCACTCAACCTTACTGGTATCCGACCGAACCAGGCGCAAGAAGCTTTCCCGAGGTGATTCGTGGCTGGGGAATGCTATTTTTGCTAATTTTTCTAATCCTCGGTTTAGTAGTCGTAACGCTTTTTAATAGTTTTGCTATTCGTCGCTTGATTGACGCAATTGTACAACAGGGAGACTATGCCAAATTTAATCAGGAATTGATCGCCTATGTGATTGGGCTGATCTTGGTGACACTGCTAGTCGGTTACAGTAAAAATATTTCCAAAAAAATTGCTTTGCATTGGTATGAATGGCTAAATGGTCAGGTTTTAACTAAATACTTCCATAAACGTGCCTATTATAAAATTAATTTCAAATCTGATATTGATAATCCTGATCAACGCATTGCTCAAGAAATTGAACCGATCACCAGTAATGCTCTTAGCTTTTTCTCATCTTTTCTAGAAAAAAGCCTGAAGATGCTTGTCTTTTTAGTAGTGATCTGGACGATTTCTCAGCGGATCGCTATTCCGCTACTTATTTATACAGTCATCGGTAATTTTATCGCCCTTTATTTAAACCAAGAATTAATCAAGATCAATGAAAAGCAATTAGCTTCAAAAGCTGATTATAATTATGCGTTAACTCACGTTCGCAATCATGCTGAATCCATCGCCTTTTTTCGGGGGGAGAAAGAAGAATCAAATATCATTCAGCGAAGATTTAAAAAGGTATTAGATGATACTCGAAATAAAATTGATTGGGAAAGAGGGAACGAACTGTTTGCTAGGGGCTATCAGGCCGCTATTCAAGTATTTCCCTTCTTAATTCTGGGACCTTTGTATATTAGAGGTGAGATCGATTATGGACAGGTGGAACAAGCTTCCACAGCCTGTTATATATTCGCTACTTCTTTGGGAGACCTGATCACTGAATTTGGCATTTCGGGACGATTTTCTAGTTATGTTGAACGTTTAAATGAGTTTTCGACTGCCCTAGAAACTGTTACTCAACAACCAGAGAATGTCAGCACGATCAAAACTATCGAAGAAAATCATTTTGCCTTTGAGAAAGTCACTTTACAAACTCCCGACTATGAGCAGGTAATTGTCGAAGATCTATCTCTTTCTGTTCAACCCGGTGAAGGATTACTAATTGTTGGCCCTAGTGGCCGCGGCAAAAGTTCCCTCCTACGAGCAATCGCGGGTTTATGGAATTCTGGTACGGGAAGTTTAATGCGGCCTCCCCTTGAAGAAATTCTCTTTTTACCTCAACGTCCCTATATTATCCTGGGAACCTTGCGGGAACAATTGCTCTATCCTCAGACCGATCGTCAGATAACTAATACCGAAATTCAAGCAGTATTACAACAAGTCAATTTACAAAATACCCTAAGTCGGGTGGATGAATTTGACTCTGAAAAACCCTGGGAAAACATTCTCTCCCTAGGAGAACAACAACGTCTAGCCTTTGCTAGGCTCTTAGTTAATCCCCCCAGTTTTATCATTTTAGATGAAGCAACCAGCGCCCTAGATTTAGTCAACGAAAGGATTCTATATGAGCAATTAAAAGCTCGTAAGACAACTTTTATTAGTGTCGGTCATCGAGAAAGTCTCTTTAATTACCATCAATGGGTTCTAGAACTCTCGGCCGACTCTAGTTGGGAACTCTTGACTGTTGAAAATTATCGCCTTAAGAAAGCGCGAGAAATGTTTACTAAGACCCCTAATGGCAATTCTGTAAAACCTGATATTACCACTAATCATGAGTCAGAATCCCCAGAAACACATCAGTCTCTTGAGGGACTTTCTCATCAAGAGATAAAACTATTAACCGACTTATCGATCTCTAGTGTTCGTAGTAAAGCTAGTCGCGGAAATTTGATCGTAGCCAACGATGGTTTTACCTATCGTTATGACAAAAATCCTCAAATCTTAAAGTGGCTTAAAATCTCACCTTAAGCTGTCTGGCTGGAAAAGATTGATATAATCTGGCTGGAAAAGATTGATATAATCAGCCAATAGCCAGACCTCGAATCGACCCTAGAACCTGGACAAACCCGACAGCTGCCTAACGATGTCAGCAATTTAACTACCAGTTTCTACCAACAACAATTGACCGATAATATGGGATGAGAGGCTATTGAAGCTAAATTTTGTGAAAACTTCTCAATTATATCGCTAGATAACTAAAATGTGTTAAGCTAGGCGGTAGGATTCTGGGAAATCATGACAGATAAATCAATCTCTTATTAGTCAGAGTCCCTGAACCCCTGATTACCCCTTTCTCCCCCGGTCGATGACAAAACCAATGGCTGAACAACGCTCTGTACTAAAATTTAATGGCATCGATGATCATATTGATCTATCCCACGGATTTCTTGACATCGATCAGAGTATTACCATTACATTTTGGGCAAAAGGGGAAAATAATTTAGCTACAGAAACGACTCTCTTAGAAGCTGTTAATCGGGAAAATAACCGGGTTCTACATATTACCCTGCCTTGGGGCGATCCC
>JBIPMW010000427.1:0-3176 GCA_044376455.1 Crocinitomicaceae bacterium
AATAATTCAAGAACTAGCAAACGAGATTCTTGTTTCAGCCATAGCTGACGAGCAAAAACTTAAAGAATTAGATGAGTCTATTGATCCTAGTTCTTACGGCAGGACAATTCACCTAGCAAAAACTCTAATAGAATACATTAATGAAAAAGAATAAAACAGAAGATCGCATCAGCCAAATAATTGAATTAATTGAAAAAGTTAATCTATCTACTAACAGCGTTTGCTGGTGGGAAAAAGAAATGGATTCCACATTAGATAAGATGGACAAGCTAGAGGATAGCTCTGACCCAAAAGACAAAATAGAACTAGAAAAGCTAACTCAAAAACTAGCCAACTTAATCCCAAGGGCAAAGCTAGAGATGGAGATTATTGATAAACTAGAAGCAGATTTAGAAAATTTAATAAAGGAACTAAATGAAAAAGAAAAAAACAAAAAAAGCCCAAGGAAAAAAGACATTTAATTTTTATCAAGTAATATCTGTAAATAACAGATTTAATTTTGGAGCTTTCCCCGCCTCAAAGGAGGGGCTTGGCATGGCGAGGAGTTGGGCTGAGAAGATGACTGAAGAGACTGGCGAAAAATGTGTGGTAAAAAAGCGTTGACAAGAGCCAAATTCTCTGAAAACCCCGGTTTTGCTGGGGTTTTGACGCGAAAAAATTTTCCGAAAAGGGCTTGATCGCAGAGCAAGATGGTGTAGATTGGTTGCGTAGTCCGAGTCTCAACCTTAACTTGCAGCGCAAATGATCGTCCTAGAAAAGTCCTACCAAGTTCGTAAGTCCGGCATCGAAAACGAGGGAGTCTCTTTCGGAATCAAGAAAGAGGGTCTTGCTCACATTTTCAACGTCCTTCGTAACCAACTCTACTCAAACAAGATCCTCGCAGTTATCCGAGAGTATTCTTGCAACGCTTACGACGCTCATGTCGAGGCTGGAGTTACTGACCAAAAGTTCATCGTTGCCTGTCCCACTTTTGATGACCCGTCTTTCTCTGTGCGCGATTTCGGATCTGGGCTTTCTCCTGAAGGTATCGCTGAAGTGTATGCTTATTATGGCGAATCTACCAAACGTCAGAGCAACGCTCTGATTGGTCAACTTGGTCTTGGTTCAAAGTCTGGTTTCGCTTACGGCGATAACTTCGTAATTAAGAGTTATCACGATGGCACTCTCTATACCTACAACGCCTTCCTTGACGAGAGCAAGATCGGGCAGATCCTCCTGATGAACGAGGAGTCTACCTCAGAAAACAATGGAGTAGAGATTGTCATTCCAGTCAAGATCAAAGATCTTCATTCTTTTAAGGAAACTATCGCTCAGTTCTTCAAGCATTTCAAAAACAAGCCCATCATTAAGAATATTCCTCAAGAGTATCTTGATGAGCAATGGAAGCTAGACGAGCTTGTCTTGAATGGCGATGGTTGGTCTTTCCTCAAGTCTCGCAATTCTTGGGATGCTACTATTTCTGTTGCCATTATGGGCAATGTTGCTTATCCTATCAATGGCGAATCTGTTGAAGGTCTGAGTCATGTTTTCCATACGAATTTTATTGTTGAATTTGAAATCGGAGAACTTGAGGTCGCTGCCTCCCGCGAAGCTCTTCAGTTCAGCACTGTCACTCAGAACGCAATCAAGAAGCGTTTCAAGTCTATCATGACTGAAGTGGATTCTAAGATCAAAGATAAGATTTCTAATTCTAAGAGTCTTTTCGAGGCTAAGGCTATCTACAACAGTTTGACTAATTCTCATGGCGATTTTTATCGCTTCAAGAGCCACTTCAATAATATTTCTTGGAATAACCAGAAGCTGGACGACTATCGTTTGATTCCCACCAACGGTGCTGCCAAGCAAATGAAGGTCTATGAAATTGTAAAGAGTGGTCGCTCAGAGCGAATTATTAGCAAAGTTGTTGAAAACAAAATTATTAATTGCACCTCTTGGGCTAGGCTTTATGTTGATGATACCAAGGGCAAGTTCATGCCCCGCTTGGCACACTATGTCTTTGACAAGACAAACGGCATTCAGCATATTTATGTTATTAGTTTCGAGAATGATGTCGCCAAGAAGACGTACCTGAGTGACGTTGGCATGGAAGAGAAGGAACTCGTTTACACTTCCAGCGAGAAGATCAATAAGATTGTTTATCCTAAAGGTATTTCGGGAGATTCTGTTGACGAGAATCCCAAACATATCTCTTCAGAATTCAAGCTGGATCTCTCTGCGACTCACAGTTGGTACAAAATCAAAAGCGATCAATTCAAGCAAGCCTCTTTTAACTTGGATGACGGCGGGGTTTACTTGTATATCAACAGGTTTTATTGTAAGTCTTTCTTTGATAGCAATAATCCTGAATGTCTTATTGACGCAACTCAATTCATAAGGTTGCTTAATCTCACCAACAAAGCGTTCAAGATTGACTTTCCTGAGATCGCTTGCTTCAAGGAGGATACCGCAGAGAAGGTAGCCGGTAATCCCAAGTGGAAAAGCCTGAAGAAGTATGTTGAGGATTACATTTCTGTTCATTGGACAGACAATCAAAGCCAAAAGCTGGCAAATTACGTTGAGTATAAGCAGTTCACAAGGCACAATGCAACGGAAATGCGTTTTCTGAGGCGCATCAAAAATATTACTATTATTAAAGATTTTAGTGATTTGGTTGAATCTTTTCACTTGCAAAGCATGAATACTAATATGGCTGATGAATTTATTGCCACATTTGAACGCACTGGTTTGCTTGGAACCGTCACCGCGAACCTGAAGCCCACTCATTCTCTCGAAATTGAATTTAATAAGATTAAAGATCAGTTTGAGATTTTTAAGGCAATTAACTGGTACGAAGACAAAAACGCTCTGATCGTCGAAAAATACCTCCAACTTGAAGAAAAAAGTTTGACAGCCGCCTGAACTCCCCCATAATCCACTTGTAGTCTATGAAAACACCTGCATTTATTCTCACTGAGAATTCGCTCACGGTCAGCCTTGAAGGCAAGACCTACACTATCAACTCTGGCAACCCTTGCTGGAAACAGGCAATCGAATGCCTCAAGCGCAAAGATTACGATGCGCTGAAGGAATGCGTTTCAGTTAAGACGGCTATAGCCTCTTTCACTGGAGATAAAGTTAAAGTTGTCGATGGCACGATCTTCTTCAACGGAGAGCCGATCCATAACTATCTGACAGAT
>JBIPMW010000321.1:0-3170 GCA_044376455.1 Crocinitomicaceae bacterium
GTCTACGATTCTACAAAACCGCATTAACGAACTCGAGATGTCGATTTCCGATCTTGCTCGCCGCAGTGGCGTATCACGGGCAACTGTTATTCGCATTCTCGGAGGGAAGGATGAGCGTTACTCCGTTTCCAATCTGCAAGCCGTTCTTTCCGCACTGGGAATGAAGATGGATTTGTTGGCGATACCAGCCAAAGGATACAAAGATTCAATCGCAACGCAGAAGGCTAAGCGCTTGATCGCGCTGACGCAGGGAAACGTAGCTTTAGAATCCCAAGCCGTCTCGGAAACTTCTGCCCAAGAGCACCTGGAAGCCACCAAGGCGCGTATCGTATCATCCAGCCGAAAGCTCTGGGCTTCCTAAATCTCTAAAATCTGCGGTAGTCTTCAGTGAATCCATTTGGTTCAGCCGGCAAAGATGATGACACGCCCTTTGATGGTTCGGGTTTGAAAATCAAGTCCATCAAAACGCGTCGTCAACTCAATGAAGCTGAGTTCGAGTCGATCCTGCGAGTGACAGACATCTGGCTGATGCAACACGACCAGCCGGTGACCATTTGGCCTGCCACCGACCTTCGTGATACGGAAAGTCCGATCCGAGGTGAGTACATTGCAGCCATGAAGCAAGGGGATCTCAGAAACTACGGACCACTCATAGACCTACATAAGGAGTTTAGCGAGTAACACGATCGTCGTTGGCAAGGGACTCGAGTTGCACATCGAGTCGAGTACCAACTCGGCCGCACGCTTCATGGCGAGTTCCGAAAGGTCACCTTCGGCGTTTGCTTGGAGTCGCCAAGCGATACGTCGGATCAGGTAGCGTTTGTTTCGGCTCCGGCATTTCTCGCCGAAGAGCGATTCGAATCGCTCGACCACTTTGGTGATCGTCATGATTTCGAGGCGCGCGATCTCGTACGCAGTTGCAGCGTTCATGGTTGATTCTCCAATCATTTCTCTGTGTTTTCCCTCCGGCCTAAAGCCTCTCGCCTCCGGCCTAAAGTCTGCTTCCGACACAGGGAGCCTTAATCCGGAGAGAAGCTCAAGGCTCGGGTCGCGAGAGTTCGCAGAGATTTTGGACCGTTGGTCCAGAACGCGGGCCAGGCCCAGCGCAATGACGGCAGCGATCCGCTCGCGCCGCTGTTGGCCCGGAAGATCCGAGAAAGATCGATTCGACATGGCATATCCCACCGGGTTGGAAGAAACGCGAGCTGAGGCGGTCTCAGCTCAACCGGGCCATGGTTGCCATTGTGGAGAAAATGGGTGGGAAAGGCGGCAATTTGATACTAGATGGTTCTATGTGTGAGCCGCTGGAGTCCACCAGTCCTGGGCTATCGCATCTTCACGCCTGTAGTATACTAATTGGACGGTGTGAATCAAATCTTCCGTTTTGCGTAATGCTTCTTGAAATATTCTTATCACTTATACCAAAGCATGCTCAATGACATTCCCGGGTGGCTCCAAATCGAAAGTAAATATTGCAGCGGATCATGTGCGAAATGGCACGCACACCGAATCCGATATGAAAATTATCGATCAGTGGCGAGAAGCGCATCGACATGTGCTCAATACTTTCCAGGCAATTTTAAGAATGCGAACACGAGATTTACCGATCACGGTCGCTCAGCGGCATAAGCGACGCAAGACGATTCTTGAGAAACTAAACCGCTTCCCCAAAATGCAGCTTAGCCGAATGGATGATGTTGCAGGTTGTCGTCTCATCTTTGAATCAATTGATGCATTGTATAGATTTCGCGATGAGTTTCTCAGCGCTCGATTCAAGCATCAGATACGCAATGAGAGGGATAAGTACGACTACATAAAACGTCCAAAGTCGTCGGGCTACCGCGGGATTCATGACGTTTACTCATACGATGTCAACTCACCGAATGGAGATAAATACAAGGGGCTTTTGGTGGAGATCCAATACCGAACTCTGGTGCAACACACGTGGGCAACTGCCGTGGAAGTGGTCGGTCACGTCGCAGAAAGTCAACCAAAATTTGAACAAGGAGACAAGCGTTACCATGAGGCGATGGCATTGGCAAGCGAACTTTTTTCCCGGGCATTTGAAGACAGAAGAGGTCCCTTTCCGAGCATGGCCAATTCCGAGGTTATTCGAAGCTTCGGCCGCTACGATCGAGAACTTAAGCTTCTGAAAAACTTAAGCAATTTAAATGCCGTCGATTCAGAAATTACCACGAGAAAAAATACGATTCTCCTAATAACCTCAGAAGGAAAGCTTGAAGTTAGATCCTATAAAGACGCGACCAAAGCGATACAAATGCTGTTCGACTTCGAAGAGAATTCTCCTGAGGCAGACGTTGTCTTGGTTCGAGCCGAAACATCTGAGGAGATTCGAATCGCGTTTCGAAACTATTTCTCAGACGCTACGGAATTTGTTGAGATGATAAGTAAAGCGAGTAAGTCGCTCACAACCAAAACAAAAGGGTCCAACCGGCATTATCGTGGATCACGATCCAAATAGCTTCACGTCATTCCAGTTGCGATAAGGAAATGATCTGCTCTTCCCATAAAAATGGCGTGGTCATTAGGATCTACTTTTCAGAACAATCCCCCTACGGAGCCAAGCCAGGGTTGGCAATATTTGCTTAACCTACTCGAAACGCAAAACAGGACTGGAATACTCCCGGTTCGGAGGGTGTACTCTCATACCTCGTCAGGGCCATATTCTGATACTTTTGGATCGAGGTTGGTCCTTTCGTAAAATAAAGGATGCCATGTTGTGCGGCTCCGATTTGGTCTCGGATGTAAAACGATGCTTCCTAAAGAACTGTCTCGAATCTACACGTGGGATCATTCAAGCCCGAAATCTGCAACCCGATCTGACCGTTACGGTTTGTCATTGGGTGGTCTAGTACACTCCGCAGGACTGCGTTTACTTTCGAACACGATGGTCGTGCGAGAGTGAGCGTACACCAGCCTGATCGGCTTTCTCTAATCGCAGGGCCCGCTTGCGGGTAGATTCAAGGTGCGCCCCTGTTTCTATCCCAACTCTCTCAAGGAGATCCTGCTGATGTCTCGCTTGCCGTCC
This sequence comes from Crocinitomicaceae bacterium, assembly GCA_044376455.1. Lineage (GTDB taxonomy): Bacteria > Bacteroidota > Bacteroidia > Flavobacteriales_D > Crocinitomicaceae > UBA952. The sequence continues at coordinate 3,050 of JBIPMW010000321.1, forward strand.
TCGAAAACCGCCCAGATTTGGGCCGAACGTATCGCCCAGTGCGAACGATCCAATGCTCCCGTCGCGCAGTTCTGCCAGTCGATCAACTGCTCGCCGACGTCCTTCTACCAGTGGAAACGTA
>JBIPMW010000060.1:0-10034 GCA_044376455.1 Crocinitomicaceae bacterium
TTTATAACCTGGTAGCTTTTGCTTGAAAACAGCGTTGTCTTTGTACCATGTAATATTGTAAGCAGCAGTATCTTGAATGTTAGCAATTACTGGATTATCAAAGCAACTATTAACAGAGTTTAATACAATACTTGCGGGTAGTTTTTGTATTTTTTTTGTGACACTATTGACGCATCCATTAGCATCAGTGTAGGTGTAAGTTATAGGCGTTTTCCCTAATGGTATTAATGTTGGATTGAGTTGATTATTGGCAACTCCCAAACCTGAATAGTTTCCTCCCACTGGTAACCCTCCTGACAAAGTAATACTTGTTGTTTGCGTATTACATATTGGTGTGAAGTCCGCTAATGTCACCGTTGGAAGCACATTAAAAGTGATATTGATGGAATTACTTGAAACGGAACAACCATTAAGGGCTTGAATAACGGACTTATAAACTCCAATTGTGTTTGTTGTTAAAGTCTGATTATTTTGGGCAGCAATGGGTTGATTGTTTTTATACCAACTATATGTTGCTCCGGAAATCGATGTTGCATTTAATTGAACACTTTGACCAACACAGTAAGGAGCTGCAGCACTTGGTGTTATATTGAAGGTTGGAACGGCTAAAACATGAATGATCATGGAGTCAACCGCTGTAGTCCAATTAGAACCACTTAGCGTGTAATAAACCTTGTTATTTCCAATAGACCCTTGTGCAATATTAAAAATGTTTGAACTAACGCCTGTTCCAGAGAATACCCCTGTTTGAGGCTGAACATAACTCATTAGATTTATCAATGTATCATTCGCACATACACTAATAGAATCTGTAAGCAAAATTTGTGGTTGACTCAACAAATTTTCAACAGCACCTATGTCAATTGTTGATCCGGCTGGATTTGGTCTTGTTTGATTATAGAAATCATTATTAAGATTTGCTAAACTATGATTTAAACCAGATCCAATTAAAGTTGATTGATTGGGTAGGTGCAGTTGCGTTTTATTTAATATTGGATAATTAAATACTTGTAAATTAGAACTGTCATTATTTTGCCATGTTATGGCAAATTCTTGCAAGGGGGCTACATAGATGGAATTAGAAGTTATCTTATTGTTCCTGATGTAAACGATTGAATAACCTGCATAGCCTTGAAAACTAAATGTTCCTAGAGAGTTGTTTTCGATGATGTTATTAAATATGTATGCTTTTACTCCACCATAACAATGTCCAATCGAAACTGCTGTCCCAGAATTTGCCACAATGGTATTATTCGTAATTTGAAATGTATCTAGCGGCGCGTTACAACCTCCTGCAACCATTGTTCCAATATTATTATAAATCAAATTATTAGAAACAATTGATTTATTATAAGAGTAAATCAACGATTTCGAGTACTGACTAGCCAATCCGTTATTTTTAAACTCACACGCATTAACCATGGGGAATCCAGTTCCGCCTCCACTGAGTGCAATTAAATTACCAAACTCATTATCGTCGAAATAGCAATCATTGATTTTAGTGTTTCCATAGACGTTAATCACACTGACACCAATATTTCCGTTGTTCAAAAACCTCATATTTCTGATTGAGGATTCATTTGTAGACGATAGATTAATAACTTGAGAGGGGCAATCTTTTATTGTAAAGCCCACAAGTTGAATCTTTAAATTATTATTGCTGGTACAGTTAATTAAAGTACTTGGGTTTGAAGTCGATAGGGAGGTTAACGATATGTGGCTCTGTTGGCCATTGAGTAAAAATTGAGAGCCAATAACTAAAGACTTAGTGATAGAAATTTGTTCATTATAATTTCCATCAAATAAAATGATTGAATCATTATTTTGAGCCGTATTTATCGCATGCTGAATTGTTAAAAATGGTGATGAGGCACTCAGCCCAGTGTTCGTATTGTCACCACTAGTGGATACATAGTATTTGTTTTGAGCAAATCCGAAAAATGCCAATAATACCGAAACAATTGTAAGTAATCCTCTATTCATAATACATGATTTTAAGGTAAAATTAGGGAAGTTAGGTCTTAAAAAAAAATTATAACCTTACTAAAAGTCAACATTTACAACTTGTTATGAACAAAAAATAGAGGGATCAATTAAAGTTTACTACTCTAAAGAATATGGTCTAAAATCTTTAAATTTGTGGTCATTTTTCCCCTATATGGATTTATCACATGGCATACGCATCAACAAATACCTCAGTGAGGTTGGATATTGTTCAAGAAGAGCAGCTGACCAACTCATAGAGCGCGGTCGTGTCAAAATCAATGGTAAAATTCCAGAAATTGGTACTAAAGTATTGCCTGGAGATCACGTTACTGTAGATGACGAATTAATTGGTAAACCTCAAGAAGATTACATCTATTTAGCATTTAATAAGCCTGTTGGCATTGTTTGCACCACCGATCATATCCGTGAGAAAGACAATATCATTGATTACATCAATCATCCCAAACGCATTTTCCCTATCGGCAGACTCGATAAGCCTAGCGAAGGGCTAATTTTCCTGACCAACGATGGAGACATCGTGAATAAAATTTTAAGGGCTCGCAACAACCACGAAAAAGAATATGTGGTAAGGGTAAACAAACCAATCACCAAAGATTTCATTCGCAAAATGTCCAATGGTATTCCTATTTTAGGCACAGTTACGCGCAAATGCGACGTGAAGCAAATAGGCAGTCATTCCTTTTCGATCGTTCTAACACAAGGCCTAAATAGACAAATTCGTCGCATGTGCGAATACCTCGATTATCGGGTTGCCAAACTCAAGCGCGTTCGCATCATGAACATCAAATTAGATGTCCCTGTCGGACAATGGCGCTACCTCAACGAAGACGAAATTTTGGTCATTCAATCGATGGTAGCCAATAGTACGAAGGAGGTTTAAAATCCTCGTTATTTCATAAACCAAAAAGCACGCCTTCTTTCAAAGAATTAGGCGAAATAAAAATGTGTTCAATTTGTGCGACCTTCAGCACCCAACGCGTTTTGATTGCCGCCAATGGTGCCATTTGCTTACGAATTTCAATGATATGCGGATTGGCATTGCGCTGGGCTTGTGTGGAGGCAATGATAAGGTCCAACATGAATTTAAAATGAGTCATATCAACCTCAATTGCAGCTCCTTTTGGATCAAAAACTGCTTGTGTTATTAATTCATAGAATGTTTCAAAACTACCCGATGCGCCGATCAGTACTTTAGGTAATTTTTGCTTGAAAAAATGTGAGCAGTGTTCCTGTAAATAATTTTCAACACGCTCAATATCTTGAGCTGACAGCGGGTCCTGGTACTCAAAAATTTGATAAAGACGCGAAACTCCGATATCGAAAGAATGGGCTAAAATAGGCCCTTGTTGATCCGCCACAATAAACTCAGTTGACCCACCTCCAATATCCATAATGAGTGCTGGTTCATCAAAAGCATGAGAGAGCGCCACTCCTTTGTAAATCAATTCAGCTTCTTGCAAACCAGCAATCACTTCAATGCTGATTTCTAATTCAGATGCTACCTTTTCTATCAATTCATGTGCATTGGTGGCATCTCGCATGGCAGAAGTACCAATGGCACGAATTGCATGGACCTCAAAGGCTTCACATTTGAGCTTGAATTTTTTCAACGCATCAAAAGCTCTCTGGATAGCTGGGGGGCTAATGCGCTTTTCATTGATTCCCCCCATTCCTAGTGCGACACCTTCTTTGGTTTGAAAAATAATTTGACGCGTTTGGGTATCGGCTATCAGCAGGTTAAAGGTATTTGTACCTAAATCGATGACAGCCCTGCGCATGGGTTAAAATTTCAGGATGGATTTTTTGTACCAACGGCTTGCCAACCACAAGAGCAACAATGAAGACAATATAAGCACCAACCAACTGAGTAAGATACTGAAGTAGGCAGCTAGCGTTGCTCCTTGAGTGAGCTGAATCATGGAGAGCACCGGTGAAGAAAATGGTAAATACATCAACAATTGCGCACTTCCTGATGCCGGATAAAAAATATAAAATACGCCCGCCACTAGGCCAAAAACAATCAGCAACAAAAGCGGTATTAAAAATTGTTGGCCATCTGATTCAGCAGCACTACGGGCTCCGAGTACCGAAAACAGTGTGCCGTAGAAAAAGAAACTCCCGACAAAAAATAGCAAAAAGTGCACAAATAAGAAACCATATTTTAACTCCTCAAATAAAAGATCACTCAAGGGGTTCAACCTTACTCCTGCCGTTCCTTGCCAATAACTAGGGTCGAGTAAATCGACAAATAAGGTTTGCCTGAGGATCCAAAAACCAATTCCTAAAAAAAGTATCCAGCCGAAAAGTTGCAACAAAGCAACCAAACCAATGCCAGCGATTTTTCCCAGCATCAGTTGTTGCGGCTTAACGCTGGCAAGTAATACCTCTACAATACGGCTGCTTTTTTCTTTGACGGTTGCCCTAAAGATGGTCATGCCGTATATCCCTACGAAGAGAAGAATGAAGGCGCCGATTGCAAAGCCGGTCCAACTTGAGGTTTCTTTTGCTTCGTTTTTGGGGTCGTCGAGGTCTCGAAAATCAAAAATGAGGCCTTGCTTGATACTGCGAAAAGCTTGCGCACTGAGAGCAGAAAATTCATGTGCAAGGATTTCTTCAATGCGTCGTTCCACTTCAAATTTGAGCTGCATACGGGTATCCATGCTGAGCTGCTCTCTGTAAAACACGAAGCATTTTTTGTTGTTGAGTACCTTCTCATTGAGCTCGAGTAAGACATCGAAGTCTTTATAAGCTTTGGCCTGCTCAAATTCGTTAAGTTCTAGATAGCTATCGAGAAAGTAATATTCGATGTATTTTTCTTGCTGGGCCAGCACTTTGTGCTCCATGATTTGACCGGGGTCTGCGATCAGTACTCTGATCTTTTCTTTGCCTTGATCCGCAGCATAAAGCAAACCAATCAGTAGCAACAAGACAACAAGCGGGCCTAAAAAGAGCATCCACCAAAAACCGCGCTGAGAGATGCGCTCTTTGCATTCGCGTAGCGTGATGAGCCAAAATTTAGTCATGTCGTTGCTGTTTTTGGGAAATAAAATCAACGAAAACCTCTTGCATGGAAGGCAGGCGCTTTTCTATACGCTCAACAGCTACCTGATCTTGCAAAGACTGCATGAGATCGTTGACCGTTCGGTTACCGCGAATGCGCAACAAACACTCAAAGCGACCCTCACTGATTTGCTTTTGTTCGGCAAGTTCAAAGTCGGTCCAGAGCGCATTGGCAAAAGCCAACATGTGTCCTTCAAAGCGCACTATAATTTCTCCTTTGCTGCTATTAGAACGCAAATTCCAAATACTGTCTTGGGCAAGTACACGCCCTTGATGTAACAATGCTGCGGCATCGCATATTTCGTCAACACTTTTCATGTTGTGGGTGGAAAGTAAAATGGTACAACCTTTTTCTTTGAGTGCTTGAATCTCATTCATAATGAGTTCTACATTCATGGGGTCAAAACCAGAAAGTGGTTCGTCAAGAATGAGCAATTCGGGCTCGTGCACCAATGCTGCTAAAAACTGGACTTTCTGCGCCATACCTTTTGAAAGCGTGGCGATGCGTTTATGACGCCAAGATTCAATATCAAAATGACTGAGCCAGTGCTGAACATTTGCTCTGGCTTGTTGCGCAGACAAGCCCCTTAACCTCGCCAAAAACAAAAGATGTTCCTCCACTCCCATGGTTTTGTAGAGGCCACGCTCTTCTGGTAAATAACCTATGGATTGAAGCAAAGAAGGCGCTAAGGGCTTTCCCTGATACAGAATATGACCTGTATCTGGACTGATCATTTGGTTGAGCATGCGAATAAGCGTGGTTTTTCCGGCTCCGTTAGGTCCAAGCAAACCAAAAATTTGACCTTGCGCCAACGAAATACTGACGTCATCTAGCACGAGCTTTCGCTGATAAGACTTGCTTACTCCCTCAATTTGAATCATGATTTAAAGCTACAAAAAACTTAGCTAGCGCAATTCATCTAAAGACTTCCAGTGGTATTTTTTTGCTAAAATGAAGTATAATCCTGTAAAAAACAGACCGCCGATTAGCAAATGACTCCAGGCGCTGCCTGGTGCGCTTGTATCGAGCCAAAGTGCATCCGTATGAAAAACTTGCCAGGTGCTTGAGATAATGACCGCACTAAAAAGATTATTGATACTGTGGTAAGCCAAAGCTAGTTCAAGGCCGTTATCTTGAACTGTAATGATTGCTAAAAAGAAACCTGCCATGAGGTAATAAAGGATGATCAGAGGACCCAATGCTTGTATTTCTGGATTTGAACCATGAACTAATGCAAAAAAGACGGCGCTTAGCGACATACTCAACCAGATTTTTCCTGTACGCGCATACAAACCTTGCAGCGCATAGACGCGAAAAATCAACTCTTCTGCCGCCGCTTGAATAGGTATAAAAAGAAGTGAAAGCGCCAAGAGAGGAAAAAATTTTTGTGCGTTGAAATTCCAACGCAGCGTGGTGTTGAGCTCATTTGTAATGGCAAAAGGCAAAATAGATACCACAAATAGCAAGCCCAATAAAATACCTGCAAACCAAAAAAATCGGGACCACCTGAACCGCCCAGCCGACGTAAAAATCTCAATAAAAGACCGTTTATGGACAAAGACCAGATATATCAATAAACCAAAAAATAGCAAGGTAAATGGAAAAAGCATCCAAAAGAAAAGCCGTAGTTTTCCAAATTGCTCGATCATGGATGCATCTTCTAAAGTAACTTCAGTTCCGGGAAAACGCATTTGCCAATCTAGAAAAAGCGGCAAGGAACCAAGGATATAAAGCAGCACCAACAAAGCAATACCGCCGGCATAGATCCAAACAGTTCCCTTCCCTTTTTGTGCAGCTTCAATGTAACGCATCAGTAAAACATATCGCGCATGCGGCTGAAGAAACCTTTGTCTTTTTGCGCTTTTTGAGGGTCAAAATTTTCGGAGTCGCGGAGTTTTTCAAGCGTCTCCCGCTCATCTTTGCTCACTTGTGTTGGGGTGTATACATGCAGGTGCACAAAGAGATCACCGGTAGCATAGCCTTGAACACTTGGTAAACCTTTACCGCGCAAGCGCAACACTTTACCGCTTTGTGTTCCAGCATCCATCTTGATTTTTACCTTACCTCCTACTGTAGGTACTTCCAAAGAAGCTCCGAGTACGGCATCCGCAAAATTGACAAATGCATCGTAATGTAAGTTTTCGCCTTCGCGACGCAATTCTTCATGGGCAAGCTCTTCAATGACCACAATGAGATCACCCGGAGCGCCATTGAAAGGTCCTGCATTTCCTTTGCCGCGAACACTGAGTTGCATACCGTCTTCTACACCTGCTGGAATGTCTATTTCAATGACTTCCTCTTGGCGCTTCAGACCTTGTGCATCGGCATCTGACGGTTTAGATTCTACAGTTTTACCAGCACCCTGACAAACATGACAGGTTGACTGCGTTTGCATGGCACCCAAAAAAGTCTGTGCAACACGCGTGATGCGACCAGTTCCTTGACAAGTTGGGCAGTTTTTATATGTAACTCCTTCCGCTTGAACGAGCTTATTGACTTTGATTTTTTTGTTGACACCATTCGCTATTTCTTCAAGTGTCAGCTTCATTTTTACACGGAGATTGGTGCCTTTCACGACTCTTGAACCACCACGACTTCCTCCAAATGAACCACCGAAAGCTCCTCCAAAAATGTCGCCAAATTGAGAGAAGATGTCGTCCATGTTCATGCCACCACCAAAACCTCCAGCTCCGCCCATGCCTGCATGACCAAAGCGATCGTATTGTGCTTTTTTCTCAGCGTTACTCAAGACTTCATAAGCCTCTGCCGCTTCTTTGAATTTTTCCTCAGCGCTGGCGTCGTCTGGGTTTTTATCAGGGTGATACTTGAGCGCTAATTTGCGATAAGCCTTCTTGATTTCGCCTTCGTCAGCATTTTTTGAGACGCCTAAAACTTCGTAATAATCTCTTTTGTTACTCATGCTTTTCTTATTGTCCGACAACTACTTTTGCATAACGCAAAACCTTGTCATTGAGGAAATAACCTTTCTCTACATCATCTACTACTTTACCTTTCAAATTCTCTTCAGGAGCAGGAATATTGGCAATTGCCTCGTGTAAATCACTGTCAAAATCATGACCCTTTGCTTCCATTTCTTTCAAGCCTTTGGAAAGTAAAATTTGCTTGAATTTATTTTGAATGAGCTTAAAACCTTCGCGCAAAGCCGCAGCGTCATCGAGGTTTTCGTTGTTGGTAATAGCACGATCAAAATCGTCAAGTACGGGCAGCATGTCTTTGAGCAAACCTGCATTTGCCGTCACGATCAAATCAAGACGCTCTTGATTGGTGCGTTTGCGGTAGTTTTCAAATTCAGCGTATAGGCGCACAAATTTCTCACGAAATTCATCTTGCTGTGCGGCTTCCGGCGCTGCAGTTTGCTCAGTGTCATTGCTCTGATCTACTTGCTGCTCTGTGGATTCTTGCTGCTCAGCGGATTGCGGATTGCTGACTTGTTCTTCTTGGTTAAATGCTTCTTGTGCTTCGTTTTCGACTGACATAATGACTCTGTTTTTCTTTGGTCTATACTTTGCAAAGATAAGGCCAACTCTGAGTTTTAAGACAAGCTGACAGTAAGAAGCTGTCAAAAAGTGTCAAAAAAGCAGATTTTACAACTACTGCAATTGTTTATCATTAATTTTACATTCCAATTAATTTCAACCCCTATGAGAGCAATAATCCTGCTATTTTGCCTTTTCAGTGCCTTCAGTCAAGCACAATTACTTTACCAAATAACCGGAAAAGACCTTGCACAACCCTCTTATCTATACGGGACCATCCATATCTTGCCCAAAGAGCAATTCGAAATTCCTAAAAGCCTAGAAAGGGCTTTTAAAACTTGTGCCACATTAGCCATGGAAGTAGACCTTAACATGAGCGCTGCTGAAAAAATTGCAATGGCACAACGCGCAGTTTTAGCCGACGGCAAAACACTCAAAGACATCATGGAGCCACAAGACTACATCAAGCTCAAAATGTATTGCATGGATAGCTTGAAATGGAACGAAAGTAAGTTTGAGCGCAGTAGCAGACTACAACCGATGTTTTTCTCGAGTCTTCTTATTCAGGAAAGTATGAAAAATATGGCCTCTTATGAAATGGAATTCAATAAAATGGCCAAAAAGCAACATAAAAAAACAATGGGGCTAGAAACCATTGATTTTCAACTCTCGTTATTTGAAAAGCTCCCGATGTCTACGCAAATTGGGATGCTGAAGGAAGACTATCAAAGCGGCATGCACAATTACGATACCTTACTGGCCCTCTATCTCAAGGAAGATCTAGAAGGTCTGGGAGCTATGATGCTCCAAGAAACCGCACAATACCCTGAATTCAACGAACTTTTACTATTAGCAAGAAACCGAAGCTGGATCGCTCCAATGAGTGATCAAATGAAAAAAGAAAGCACCTTTTTTGCAGTTGGAGCTGGGCATTTAGGCGGTCCGGAAGGTGTAGTTGCACTATTAAAAGCACAAGGCTACACCCTTACCCCAATTCAGAAAGACTAAAACAAATCGATACACAAAAAAGTATGCAACAACAAGAAGTTTTTGAATCCATTGTTCAGTTCAGACGAAGTAACCGCAAATTTGACCCTAATACTAAAGTTCCAAATGAGGTGGTTGAGCGCAGTCTCAAAAGAGCCATTCTTTCGCCTAATTCGAGCAATATGCAATTATGGGAATTCCATTGGATCAATAGTCCTGCTGCGCTTGAGCAAATGGTCCCTATATGTTTGAATCAATCAGCAGCAAAAACTGCGCAACAAATGGTGGTATTCGTAGCACGCCCAGACAAATGGAAAGCCCGACAACAATGGCACTTGAAACAAGTTAAAAATGAAATTTCAGGAGAACCGACAAAAGCTCAAAAAATGATGCTCCAGTATTACGGAAAAGTAATGCCGTTACTTTATGCAGCTGATCCGTTGCGAATATTAGCTGCACTTAGACTCACTATCAGTTTCTTT
>JBIPMW010000061.1:0-10021 GCA_044376455.1 Crocinitomicaceae bacterium
ACAACTTATATTTAAATGTGTTAGAACTCTGTTTAAGTGGAGTCGGAGGGGTTCGAACCCTCGTCCAAACGACGAGTTTTCAAGCTTTCTACATGCTTAGTTCGTGGTTAGTTTTCGATGTGCGGCCGGACAAGAACACCCAACGCGAACACTTAGGTTTTTTAATTTCATGTTGCTGTAAAACCATTAGCAACACTAACCCTATGGGATGAACTTCTGAGCGATGAACCGAAAGGGTGACAGTTCATCAGAAGTACTTGTCTGGCCTACTGTGCTTCAGCTAGATTAAGCCAATTAACATTCCGTTAATTAAGCAGCAAGTGCGTATGACGTGTTGTCATTTATAGGTCGTAGCACGATATTTAAGAGGAGCACTACAAGCCTCTGCATGCTGACACTTGACTACCGCTATCGCTGTCAAATCCAATGTCGACCCCAAAGAACGTAGGTACAAAGGTACAAAGAAAGAAGTAGTTAGATTAATACAATTGAAATACTTGAGGATCAAGGTTAGTTTCAGTAGCCATTTTGATAGTTAACATCCTTTTTTTCAAAGTGCATGAATTGCTAGGATTCAAAGATTTGGCTTTTTTAATTGGAAAAATACTTGTGTTTAAGCTGATTTCTTTAGCAGGATTTAAACCGGGTATCCAGATGGCAAAAATGTTTTTTTGAACTTGAGTGAAGACCCAAGTGCCGGTGTCGCCTTGCTTGATTTCGTAGGGGGCAATGGGTTTGGAATTGTAAATTGCTGCTCCATTCACATGCATCCAATTGCCAATTTCTTCAAGGCGCTCATAGGCCGTGTTGTCCCAAAGGCCTTGTGGGTCAGGGGCAATGTTGAGTAAGAAGTTACCGCCTCTAGAAACAATGAGGCACAGGTTTTTAAGCAGGGTAGTGGTACTCTTGTATTGATCATTGGGGACATAACTCCAGCTATTGGCCATCGTCATGCAGGTTTCCCACGGGTAGGGAAGTGGTTTATCTGGAATGCTTTGTTCGGGTGTCAGATAGTTTTGATTTGGTCCTTCTACAGCACGATCAACAACGATTAGGCCCGGCTGTACTGTTCTAGCTTTGGCGGCAAGTTCATTCATGCGGATATTTTGATCGACAGGTTTGTAGCCCCATTTGGGTGAGGTTTCCGTGTAAGGTTGTACCCAGCCACCATCTAGCCATAGAATATCTATCGGGCCATAGTTTTGCATGAGTTCCATGATTTGCCCTTGTGTAAATTGTACAAAAGATTCCCATTTAGCTGGTTTCTTGAGTAGGTCATAGTTCGGGTTGCGGTCATAGGGTGGAAATTTAGGGTCCCAGTAGTCGGGGTGGTGCCAATCTGGTTTGGAGAAATAGGCGCCTAACCAAAGGCCCTCAGATCTGAAAGCGTCAAAAATAGGTCGTGTCAGATCAGGATGCGCACTTTTGCTGTTAGGACAATTTGAATTGGCAACGGTGTAGTTGGTCAGTTTTGAATCAAACATACAAAAGCCGTCGTGGTGTTTGGTGGTAAAAACCATGTATTTCATCCCGGCATTTTTGGCAGCCTTTGCCCAGCGGATTGGGTCAAATTGCGACGGGTTAAATGTAGTTTGTAGCTGCTCATATGCTTTTACGTACTCAAAGTAGGAGTGTGCAAATGGGCCCCGACGCGTACACCAATCTTCGTCTTCAGGGCAGATGCTCCAACTTTCGACAACGCCCCATTGGCTGTAAGAGCCCCAGTGCATGAGTAGGCCAAATTTGTAGTCTTGCCAGGTGGCTAGTTTTTGAATGACCAACGAATCTGTAGGTGGAAAATAAGTTTGTTCGTGGTGCTGTGCTTTTGAATAAAAACACATCAAGCCCACTAAATAAAGTAGGATTGCTTTATTTTTCATGTCCATAAACTTCTATTTCATCGATAAACAACCAGCCGTCGCCAGCCACACCTCTCCATTTTGGAAGCGTGCCTGGATTACCAATTTCTATTTTTAAAGTTTGAATGGGTTCAGCTGGGAAGTTTCTCACCACAAGAGGGTAAGTACCATTACTTTGTGCTTGCCCCACTTCAGGATTGTGAGTGCTTACTTGAAATGCATTTGTACCCATGCTTTGCCCACTTACTGTTAATTTGCTTGGTCCCATGATCCATGATTGATTATCGGCCAAATAATATATGCGCACAGAGTCGATAAAATACGCTTTGTTGAGTTGCACCTCGAGTGCTGCATCTTGACCCTGCCAACCTTGCCAACCTTTTTGGTATTCTAGTGTTGAGCGCAAACCATCATTGATAGTAGAAGTCTTTGTCCAACTTATTGTATCTGAAACTTCCAAGCCATCACGGTAAGATTTTGCAGGAAACTGCAGGTAACGGACATTTTGTTGCTTGGCCAAGTGTTTGACGCGTGCTTCTTGCCAGAATTGAAGGGTTTGTTGTTGGAATTGTTCAGGGCTGAGTCTCACTTCATGTAAGAGCTTGGGACCATGTTTGACAGCGATTTTGGTGAAGTCTTTGAGAATTTGTTGATAAAAGGATTCATTTGCGGCAAAATACCAATCAGGGCCGGCTAATGGAGACTTTCCTATTTCGATGAGAGCATAACGGATGCTTTGTTCGGCCATCTCGATTCTTTCCATGTGTTGAGCAGTCATGCCAGGTAATTTTTTAGCTTTATCGTACATATTAAGTGCCCATTTCAAATTAGCAGGTGCCAAAAAGCCGTTAATGTGTGTTATTGGTGGTTCATAGAGCGTAAGCGCTTTGCCACTGTTTTGAAGATCTTTTACCTGCGCCCGTAAAACTTCTCTAACGATGACACCAGCAGGTCCATAATAGTTTTCGGTGAATTCATAAATTAAACTATCGGCATTCAGGTTGGGGTTCCATACCCATTTAGAGAGTAAGAAGGCACGCAATGGTTGCATTTCTGAGGACGGTGAATTATAGCCCTGTTCAAAAATCATTTGCACGCCATTTTGCTTGAAAAGTTGAATGTTTTCTTGAAGGGTGGGCCAATTCGGAAATGGCATCACCATGTGCGAGAAGTTGATGACGTAGTCCCAGATCAGGATGTTGTTGGTGAGAGAAGCCCAATCTTTGAGGTCTTTTTCGAAACCGCTTCCTGCTAAGGATTTTGCTCTGTTTTCTTCAATCGTACAGAGCATGATGTTCACGTTTGCTTCAGGTTTAGTGAGTTGAGGTGCACTGCGGGTGTATTGATAAGCAAGTGTTGAAATGATTTTGTTCGGGAAGCGCTTGGCTACTTCATTGACAAAGCGCAGCATGGTGCCCGAATGGCTGTGTTCAATAGAATCGATATGCTTGCAAGCGCTGCACTCACAATAATTATAGTTATCCATTTGGCTCACTGACCAATACTTTGCATCAGATTTTTTTTGCATTTCTAAAGCCAGGTTGTCGCAAACTAAATTGAGGACCTCCGGATTACTGAGGCAAACCTGATCTTTCATACGAATGCCGTTTCGTAATGCGTAGTATTCAGGATGCGTTTCAAAATGTAATTCAGGCGGAAGGAGTTTGTGTAGGGTATGTACCCAAAGACCCCATCCCGGATGATTTTCAAAGGTGAAGGAAGATTCACCACTTGTGAGTTTGTGCCACTCGCCATAACCGGATCTGCGTGTTTCTCCGTAAAAAATTTCTCTGTATTGAAAAGCAGGAATGGATTCGTAGCGGTCGTAGGGCAGTTTAACGGGTATTTTGTCGGGAACCCGGGTGCATTCGGCTTGGAAGTACTCAAAATTAAATTTGCGTTGTAAGATGTCATAGATGGCATTTTTACAAGCGGCCTCTGAATAGCCAAAAATTTGAATTTGTTTTTGATCGCAAATGACGCCAAAACCGTCTGTACCCCAGTTGTCACAATTTGGAAAAAACTGTTTATTTGGCCAAAAGAAGCGCAGTTCAAAATGCGAGGTCTGCTGTCCAGCTTCACGCAAATAAAATTCAAAAGTATTTTGAAGTCGGTAGTAATACAGCTCTTTTTGTTGTGCAAAAAAAGACGTGGAAAGTGTCAAGATGAAAACGACAAGAATGTTTTTAATCATTTGAAAAATTTGAAGGTTCTGTTTTGGTTAATGAAATCCTCCTTTTCCACGATACAGGAGGACGGGCTCATTGAATTTGATTGCGATGACACTGATCATGGCGTCCATGTCGCTTACTGGGATGTCTATGAACAGGGTTCCGGGCACTGAGCTCCAAGAAATTTTACCAACTTCTTGGCACACAAGTTGGCTAGCAGAACCGATTAACTGAACGCTTTGAGGTTTGCTTTTGAGTCCTTTTATGAAAATGCGAATGGTCAATGGCGCTGACTTTAAATCCTGACCTTGTGGACTCGGCACAAATAAATTCAGTGTAAGTGAATCTTTAGATAAGGTAGAGGAACCATGATAATGACCTTCAGGTAATCCGGCACTTGTCCCATAAATTGCCGAAGCATGTTTGTGGGTCCAGCGGCCAAATTCTTGTAGGATGGCTACTTGTTCGTCTGGAATTGTACCATCAGCTTTTGGTCCAATATCTAGTAAAAGGTTACCGCCCATGTTCAAGCACTCCGTGAAGATACTCAGCAACTCAAAATGGCTTTTAAAGTTTTTGTCTTGGGGTCTATAGCCCCAGTTATCGTTGGTGGTAAGGCAAAGCTCCCACGTTTTTTTATCTGGGTGAATGATGGGCATATTCTGTTCAGGCGTATCGTAGTCTCCAAAACTTTTGAGCCTACCATTCAGAATTGCATGAGGATTGTAACGTTTGATGATTGAATCAATTTTAGAAGCCTGCCATTCTTGCTCTGAATGTTCCCAGTCGCCATCAAACCAGTAGAGGTCAGGCTTGTACATCGAAGAAATCTCTTCAATCTGTCCATGCATGAATTTCAGGAATTGTTCCCAACGTTCTGGTTCATTTTGGATCGAGTATCTACTCGAATCCTTTAAAAATGCCGGGTAATCATTAGAGCTCCAGTCGAGTAAGGAATAATAAGCGCCTGTATGGATTCCCGCTTTTTTAAGTTCTGCAAACAATGGAGCGATTAAATCTTGTTTGCACGGGCTCTGATAGACCGTGCTTAGCGGTAGTTTAGGATTCCAGTTTGTATTTTTTTTGGGCGAGGCTGTTCGTATTTTAGTATCATAGAGCGAGAGACCATCGTGATGTTTGGTGGTGATGACACAATATTTGGCACCGCTTTCTTGAATCAAAGCAACCCACTGCAATGGCACATATTTTTCAGCTTTGAAACCCTTCATTTGAGCCATATATTGATCGTAAGGAACAGTTTTGTTATGAAAGGCCCAGCTTTCAGAGGTGCCATTCACCGCGTACATGCCCCAATGAATAAAGATGCCCAGTTTAGCATCTTCAAACCATGTATCGACAGCAGGCTGCTGCGAAAAGCAAATAAATGGGATGAAAAGGAGTAGGTAACACAATTTTTTCATCTTCCAAAGGAACAAAATAGCCCTGAGTCTGCCAAAAATTAAACAAGTGTTTAAATTTTTATGCAAATCTTAAACATTTGTTTAAAAAGAGTGTTTAACTTTGCAGCGCAAATTTTGTAATTGCTATGAAAAGAGACCTCAGTACCGAAGAAAAAATAAAGGCTGCCGCAAAGAAAGTCTTTATGACCAAAGGATTTGATGGGTGCTCTGTGCGTGACATCGCCAAAGAAGTAGGTAGTAATGTTGCACTATTGAATTATTACTTCAGGTCAAAAGAAAAACTATTTGAGCTCATTTTTGAAGGCGCCATGAGCGATTTCTTGCAAGCCATGATTGAAGTATTTAGTTCTGAACTCAGCTTAAAAGAAAAAACATCGTTGCTCATTGAAAAAGAGTTTGATTTTTTTCTTGAGCATCCGGAACTACCCATGTTTATCCTACAGGCCATTCATCAAAATAAATCTGGTTCGCCGATGCCTAGTCATTTTTTTGAACCAATAGCAAAAACCGGGATTTTTCAACAACTCGAGGCCGCTCAAGCCACTGGTGAAATGCGCCCTATTAGCCTCAGAAACGTCACCATACTGCTGATGTCCAACGTACATTATCCATTTATGTCCAAGAAATTGACCCAACAATTTCATGGCATCGATGCCCAAACCCTAGATCAAGATCTTTTAGCCCATAAGGCTTACGTCAAAGAAATGCTTATTAATTTTTTATTCCCACAAAATCAAACCGCATGAAAATGAAAACCAATCTCTCCTTCGTGTTGCTTTGCCTATTTTTTGGCTTGTCCGTACAGGCCCAAAAGTATGACCTCGCAACGTGCTTGCGCTTGGCCGATTCAGCCAATGTGCAAATTAGAAATGCGCAGCTAGATGTTGCCATCAATGAAAGTCAGCGTTCGGCATATTTGTCATCGCGTTTGCCGTCATTAAATTTTTCGGCAGACTACCGCTACAATGCCGTGATTCCAGGGCAGGTCGTGCCTGCACAATTTTTTGGTGGTGCACCCGGTACTTTTGCCGAGGTAAAATTTGGAGTTCCAATTGTATTGAGTAATACGGTTCAGCTCAATCAAATTCTGTTTAATTCTCAAGTGAATTATGGTTTGGCAGCCTTGCGCATTAACAGCGAAATTGTCAAAATCAAGCGCGACATGACCATTCAGGAAGTGAAGTACCAAGTGGCTAATACCTATTTCATTCTGCAGGGTGTTTATCAGCAGTTACGTTTCCTAGATAGTAACGCCACCAACGTTAAACGCATGCTCAAAAACATGGATTTATTGGTGAGTCAGGGCATGTTGGTTCAAACCGAAGCCGACAAAGTGCGCATCAATCTATTGAACATCGAAAACAATAGCGCTAATTTATTGGCTACCAAAGCTCAATTAGAGGAGTTATTTAAAATCATGATTGGCGTTGATCCGAAAAGCCCGATCGCGCTCAATGACGACCAAATGGTGCAACAAACCCTTCTTTTAGATCCAGAACAAGCAAATCTGCTTGCATTGCAATTACTCGAACAACAGCAAAAAATGGCGCTTGAAGAAGCCAAAGGCATTAAAATGGGTTACCTGCCTAACCTGAATCTCTACGGGATTTATCAATATAATGTAAACATGAATCCGGAAACTGACTTCAGGACAGGGATTGATGGTGCATTCATCGGTTTGCGCATGGATTGGAATTTGTTCGATGGACTCGATAAACACCATAAGGCAGCTGTGAATGCGCTCAAGCAAGAGCAAATTCTTGCTCAACAAGACCTCACGCGTTTGCAATTGCAGCAACAAGCTGAGCAATACAAGCGCAATATCGAAGTCAAAGCAGCGGCATTAGAAGTGTCGAAACAACAACTCAATTTGGCTGCGTCAGTGCATAAAAATGCCGCACTCAAATACAAAGAAGGCCTCATTTCGGTCAACGATTTCTTGTTGGCACAAACCGGACTTGAGCAAGCCCAGGCAGGTGTTGTTGCCGCCTATGTGACGCTCAGACAAGCAGAATTAGAATACTTAAAAACAAACGGAAATATCAAATAATAGATCATGAAAAGAATCATCCTTATTTCATTAGCGGTTATCGGTGTAATCGCAATTACGGTAACAAAACTTCTTTCCAATGCTGCTGAGGCTAAAAAGAAAATTTACATCCATGACCTCGAGGCAGCTGTTTTAGTCGAAACAGCAAACCCAGTTGCCAACTACACTTTTGAAAGTGCATTTTCTTACCTCGGTGTTTTTGACGCCATGCATCAAAATAATGTCGCCTCAGAAGGTTCTGGCAAATTGATTGACCTTCTGGTAAAAGAAGGTTCTCAGGTTCAAAAAGGACAACTCATTGCCAAACTTGACGACGAACTGATCCAATTACAAATTGAAAATGCCAAGCTCAATATTGCGCAATTAAAGAACGACAACGCACGTTTTGCCAATTTGCGTAAAGAGCAGGCAGTTTCTTCCGTAGAAGCAGAAAAAATGGAATTGGCGCTTAAATCGGCCGAGGTGCAGCTCAAACAACTGCAAAAACAACTAAAAGGTTGTAAAATTGTTGCGCCGTTTTCAGGTGTTGTCACGAAGAAAATGGCAGATTTAGGTTCTATGGTGATGCCAGGGACCCCAATTGTAGAGTTGACAGAT
This sequence comes from Crocinitomicaceae bacterium, assembly GCA_044376455.1. Lineage (GTDB taxonomy): Bacteria > Bacteroidota > Bacteroidia > Flavobacteriales_D > Crocinitomicaceae > UBA952. Next base: position 8,099 of record JBIPMW010000061.1, read on the forward strand.
ATCGCGCAACTTAAATTATCCATTTCAGTACCTGAACGCGATGTGCTTAAATTTAAAGTAGGTCAAAAGGTGACAGTTCGTGTCGATGCACATGAAGGTGAGATTTATAACGCAACCGTTTATAGTACCTCAGTTCAAGCAGATGCTTTGCACAATTTCAAAGTCCAAATTTTGGTTTCGAATAAAGCCAATGCAAGAATACTTGCCGGGATGTATGGTAGTGTGACCTTGCAAAGTAATAAATCTGTTACAGCAATGGCAGTTCCGAGAAAAGCATTGATTGGGTCAACAAAAACACCTCAAGTTTATGTTGTGAGAAACGGTAAAGCAAAACTCACAAGCTTTAGCCCTGGCACTTCGGATGGCAATTACATAGAAGTTGTTTCTGGTTTAACTGCAAGTGATCAAATTGTAGTGAAAGGCCAAGTGAATTTAGAGGATGGTATGAATATCAAACGCAATTAATAGCCATATGACACTCACAGAATTGGCCATCAAAAGGCCCTCCTTTATCATCGTGATCTTCACCATTTTAGTTGGTGGTGGGCTCATCAGTTATAAACAACTGTCTTATGAGTTGATGCCGGATTTTTCGGCACCGCTTTTGACGATCACTACTGCCTATCCAGGTGCGTCTCCTTCTACAGTAGAATCACAGGTATCCAAACCACTTGAAGATGTCTTGAGTGGGATGGAAAACGTGGATGAGGTTACTTCTTTTTCTTTTGACAATGCATCTTTTGTATTGCTCGAATTTAAGGCATCGGCAAACATCGATGACGCACTTGAAGATGCACAACGCAAAATCAACAACAACCTCAGTAAACTTCCTGAAGACGCATTGAATCCGGTCGTTGCTAAAATTGAGCCCAATGCTACACCAGTGCTTCAATTGAGTGCAGTTGCGCCAAAAATTTCAGATGCCGAATTGATGCGATTGATGGATGAACAACTTTTGCCGCAAATTAAGCAGGTGAAGGGTGTCGCTGAAGTTCAAGTTATTGGTGGCGAGCGCCGTGCTTTTCGCGTCAATGTGGACAAAGATAAAATGCGCAAGCTCGGTCTTTCTCTGGCGCAAATCAATCAAGCGGTGGCAATGTCTAATCTTGATTTCCCGACAGGTAAAGTCAAAAGCAGCTCCGAACAAATTACGGTACGTCTGACAGGAAAATACCAAAATATCCAGGATTTGAGAAATTTGGTAATTGTCGCTAAAGGCACGTCATCCATCAAGCTCGGAGACCTCGCTGAAGTGGTTGACGCCAGTGATGATCAAGTGACGATCAGCCGTTTGAATGGCGTTAATGGAATAGGATTGCGTATTAAAAAACAAAGTGATGCCAATGCAGTAGATGTAGCCAAATTGACAAAGCTGAAATTCAAAGATCTCGAAGAGAAGTATGCCAAAGAGGGTTTGAAATTTACTATCGCGACAGATACATCGATCCCAACGATTGAATCTGTGGATGCCGTAATTCATGACCTAGAATTGGCGGTATTACTTGTTGCTTTAGTTATGTTATTGTTTCTCCATACCATTCGCAACGCATTTATCGTGTTGGTTTCCATTCCAGCATCCTTGATTTCAACTTTTGTAGCCATGTATTTATTGGGCTACACCCTCAATTTGATGACCTTGCTTGCTATGTCTTTGGTCATCGGAATCTTAGTCGATGACTCCATTGTGGTCTTGGAGAATATCTACCGCCACCTTCAGATGGGTAAAAAACGCAGGCAAGCGGCCCTCGATGGTCGGAACGAAATTGGATTTACTGCATTGGCCATTACTTTAGTGGATGTCGTGGTGTTTTCACCCGTAGTTTTCATTGAAGGAACCATCTCAGATATCTTACACCAATTCTCAGTAGTTGTGGTCATCTCCACATTGATGTCCTTGTTTGTTTGTTTTACCCTGACTCCTTG
>JBIPMW010000289.1:0-3163 GCA_044376455.1 Crocinitomicaceae bacterium
ACCTTCATTTGCAAAAACTCAATCCTTATATTTCTCTAGAAGGAACTTCCTTATCTATTCCTACTCAATTACAGTCTTGGAAAAAGGGTAAAAAAGGGCGATTAGCTGGGGTATCTTCTTTTGGTTTTGGTGGCACTAATGCTCATGTTATTTTAGAAGAATTTGTTCCAGAAACCTTGGAGCAAGAGCAAAATAAACCATCTCTTGCTATCTTGACTATTACCGCTAAAACTAAGTCATCTTTGCGAGAATTAGTATCAAGTTATCACAATTATCTTCAAGCAAATCCGCAAATCAACTTACAAGACTTTTGCTTTAGTGCTGATGTGGGGCGCTCGCATTTTCATCATTGTTTAGCTATTCAAACTGAGTCTTTAACTCAATTACAATCCCAGTTAGAGGCTATTATTGAGGGCAAAGAAGCTGGGGGAATTTTGACCGGTGAACTATCGCACCAGAAGCACCAGAAAATTGCGTTTCTTTTTACAGGTCAGGGGTCACAATATATCAATATGGCCCGGGAACTTTATGAGACTCAACCTACTTTCCGTAGAACCCTTGAACACTGTCAAGAGATTCTTAGTATCTATTTAGACAAACCTTTGCTATCTATTCTCTATCCTCAAGAGGGAGAGAACTCACCCATAGATGAAACAGCTTACACCCAACCCGCCTTATTTGCCATAGAATACGCACTCGCTCAATTATGGAAATCTTGGGGTATTGAACCTAGTGCAGTTATGGGTCATAGTGTAGGAGAATATGTGGCCGCTTGTATTGCTGGGGTGTTCAGTCTTGAAGATGGGTTAAAACTCATCGCTTATCGAGGTCGTTTAATGCAAGCATTACCGTCTAACGGTAAAATGGTAGCAGTTACTGCCGACGAAGAAACTGTCAGACGTGCCATTATTTCTTATGAAAAACAGGTTTCTATCGCTGCTATTAATGGGCCATCTAGCATTGTTATTTCTGGGGACAGTCAAACCGTTGATGCAGTAGTCGCTAATTTAGATACCGAATGGGTGAAGACAAAAACCTTACAAGTTTCTCATGCTTTTCACTCACCTTTGATGGAGCCAATATTGACCGAGTTTGCCAAAATTGCCCGAGAAATCACCTACTCAAAACCAAATATTAGCTTAATTTCTAATGTCACTGGTAAAATAGCGACAGCCGAAATAGCTACGCCTTCTTATTGGGTAAATCATATTCGCCAGACCGTAGAGTTTGCCGCAGGAATGAATACACTAGCGAGCCACGGTTATGAGGTTTATCTAGAAATTGGTCCCCAACCCATTTTAATAGGAATGGGAAGTCATTGTATTCCAGAAGGCAAGGGAGTATGGTTGCCAAGTTTGCGATCTAGAAAATCAGATTGGCAACAAATGTTACAAAGTTTGGCAGAATTATATGTTAAAGGAACACCTGTAAATTGGACTGGATTTTCAAAAGATTATTCCTATCATCGTTTGAGTCTGCCAACTTATCAATTTAGCCGACAATTGTATTGCCATGGCAGTATATTGTCCGACTGCTCCACTACAAGAGTTGAGTCAACCAATGGTAAAGGACATATTTCTCACAACAATCCTCAGGGTACTCAGCAATTTGAGTTATACTCTAGCCATGGCAATGGACATCTTCATCCTTTAATAGGAAAACGGTTACATTTGCCACTAAAACCAATTATCTTTGAATCTCAAATCAGTCAAGATTGTCCCAATTATATTCAACACCATCAGATTCAAGCAACCACTATTTTCCCTGCTACTGCTTACTTAGAAATGGCTCTTGTCGCCGGGATCAATGTTTTTAAATCCGACTCAATCAGCCTAGAAGATGTGAAGATTGAGCATCCCTTATTTTTCGAGGGTAATCGAGTCAAAGACATCGAGTTAATTCTGACTCCTCAAGATTCCCAGACTTATACCTTTGAAATCTTTAGTCTTAATCCTGTTGGAGATTCTTGGACACTTCATACTTTGGGTAAAATTATCAAAGTAACAGATATTACTCAACCCAGTCCAGTCAACTTAGAAAACTTATCAATTGATTCTCTTGAATCCGTAAATGTTGAAGATTATTATCAACAATTACGACAACGAGGAATGGACTACGGAGCAAGTTTTCAAGCCATTACAGACCTGTGGCAGTATGAAGGAATGGCTCTCGGACAGATTCAGTTACCAGAACCCTTAGTTAATGAAGCTTGTAACTACAAATTACATCCCGTTTTACTGGATGCTAGTTTACAAGCATTAGGGGCGGCTTTATCAAGAGAAGACTCTGGCGATGCTTACCTACCTGTGGGTTTAAAGCAATATCAAGTCTATGGTTCTGTACCCCTTCATCTATGGAGTAGAGTTAAGTTAAATCAAGACTCTTCTGAGCCTTCCCAAACCATCACCGCAGATGTGGATTTATTTGATGACAGTGGGGTACTGCTTGCCGAAATTCAAGGATTATCAGTTAAGCGTATTAGTTCTCAAAAACTGGGGCAAGTTGTGCAAAAAGAGGAGACAGAAAACTGGTTATATGAAATAGTCTGGCGACCACAAAACCGTGATTTGAACTTACCTTTAACCGGAGCAGAAAATCTTGGCACTTGGTTACTGTTTACCAAGGGTGATGGAATGGGTTCATCTTTAGCTAATCAACTAACACAATTAGGTGAATATTGTATTATCGTTTCTGTTGGCTCTCACTATCAAAAGCTAAACCCAGAAAGTTATACAGTTAATCCTCTTGTTACCGATGATTTTACCAAACTTTTCCAAGAGAGCTTAGAAAATAAACCTCCCTTAAAAGGAATAGTTCATTTATGGAGTTGTGAGAATAATTCATCTACAGATTTATCTCTAGAAGCCTTACAAAAGGCGCAAGAAATAGGCTGTGGTAGTGTCTTGTCTCTAGTTCAAGCTTTAACTCAAAAACGAGGTACAAATTTACCCCGTCTGTGGTTAGTTACTCAAGGTGCACAAACTTTAGAACCCTCAGACACATCCTTAGCTATTGAACAAGCGCCTTTATGGGGACTTGGCCGAACGATCGCCCTAGAACATCCAGAATTACAATGTGTATGTGTGGATCTAGAAGCATCACCCAATGCTAACCAATCCCTACTTTTAGCGGAAATATTAGTTCCTGACAGCGAAAATCAGGT
>JBIPMW010000359.1:0-3157 GCA_044376455.1 Crocinitomicaceae bacterium
CAATTCATGAGATCGTCGAAGACCGAGTAAACGGGATGATCTTTAAGCAGCGCAACCAAATGGAGTTTGTAGACGTAATTTCTACAATGTATAATGATCCGGAAATGAGACTGAGTTTCGCCAAGAATGGTATTGAATATGTAAAATCGCATCGACTTTGGAGGATCAATGCTGAAAAAACTCTCGAGGCCATTGCCCCATACCTTCGGCATCCCCAAAAAAAGAAAGAGAACTGATTAAAAATGCAGGCCTACCAATTCTTCTTTGAGAAGTTGATTCTCCCTTTTTCAGATCTGATTTTAGGACAAAGTGTCTCTAAGACATTGACTGAACTTCGGGGTTTTCAATGGAATTCGCTCGAGGAGATCAATTCATACAGAAACCGGAAAGTTCATCTTCTCCTCACGCAGGCTACTGAAAGAATCGCGTATTACCAAGACGTAAAGAAGTCCTTGAACCTCTGTACTAACTCGATGCTGTCCTATGAAGATCTTCAAAGATTCCCTATTTTGGAGAAAAAAACGATACGAGAGCAAGGCGATAGGCTCATAGACCCTCGGTTTATAGGGCGGAAGTACAAGATGATGTCGTCTGGATCGACTGGAGTTCAGACAACTGTCTGGTCGGATGCAGCGTCCATGAATGAAGTCTACGCCACTCAGCTATTGTTTTGGGAGTGGGGTGGATTTAAACTTGCCGACCGTCACCTCCAGACAGGCATGTCACTCGATAGAGGGGTGACGAAAAAACTTAAGGACTATCTTTTTCGTTGTAATTATTTCAGTGCTTTTGGTCTCACTGATAAGCATCTGCGATTGATGCTCGACCAAATCGACAGGAAAAAAATTGAATTTGTGTTCGGTTACGCATCGAGTATCTACCTTTTTGCGAAATACATTGAGTCGATTGGCGAAACTCGCCAGCTTCGTTCCGTTTTCACCTGGGGAGACAGCCTGTTTCCCCACTATCGACAATCGATCGAGAGAGTTTTTCGCTGCAAAGTAAGCGATTGCTATGGTTTGGGCGAAGGGTTGCAATGTGCCGCTCAATGCGAACTACACGACGGCCTACATGAAGCGATGCATGGTGTTGTAGTTGAGATTGTAGATTCAAATGGTATGCCCTGCCCCATTGGTGAAATCGGAAGAGTTATTGTCACCCGCTTGGAACACGGTTGTATGCCGCTGATTCGCTATGACACAGGCGACATCGCTTCGTTTCTACCGGAACCCTGCCCCTGTGGAAGGAAAATGCGATTGCTTTCGCGTATTCAGGGGCGAGCGACTGACATAGTCTCTACGCCCTATGGTGACCGCCTCATCGTTCATTTTTTCACTCAGCTTTTTGAAATGGTTCCTCAGATTCATCAGTTTCAGGTTCGACAAGAACAGGCGGATCGAATTCAAGTTCTTTATGTTGCTAGCGATAAGTTCGAAATGCCTTTGCTCGACCAGTTGCGGAAGCAGATTCAAATGAATTGTAAATTTCCTCTGCAGGTAGATTTTGTTCCCGTAAGTGATATTCCTCTTGAAAAATCGAATAAACGCCGTTTCGTTATATCTAGTATCCCTCTGTAGTAATTGCTCACGCTTCGCTTCGAAACCTGACGACGTTTTCCTCATATTGTTGCATAATTGAGTTCTCCGATAAAGTTACTTGCTGTCGTCACTGAACTTGCTGCCGATTCAGATCGTCGCAAAGGAATTGGATCTCAGGCCCAGCGCTATGTATTGGCTGAGCGTACATGGGAATCCAATGCGAGAAAAGTCCTAAGCGTTTTTAGAAACTTTTCTGCGCCTTATTAATTTGAATTTATCACACGAATTTCATTTTCGATTGGCTGAGTAAGTGAACAGTTTCATCATTATGGGCTTGATCGGTATCCTGCTTCCAAGCATAGGATATCCGCTTTTGATGGGGTTGGTTTCAGCGTTCAGGCAGCCATCTGGCTCAAAGAGCACCGATCGCAAGATCACGCTGGAGTCAGATTTGCCCTCGGTAAGTTTCATCTTGAACGCCTACAACGAAGGGGCCGTGATCCGAGAGAAACTCATCAATACTCTGTCGCTGAACTATCCTAGAGACAAGCTCGAGGTTATGGTTCTATCTGACGCCTCATCGGATCAGACCGATCAGATCGCTCGCGAGTTTGCGGATCAAGGGATCCGGCTTTTGCGGTCCGAAACGCGTGTTGGTAAATCGGAAAATCTCACATGCTTTGTCCCTGAATCCAAAGGATCAATTCTTGTTTTTTCCGACGCGAACTCAATCTACCAGGCGGATGCCATACTTCTCTTGGTTTCCCATTTTGAGGACCCCAAAGTCGGCTATGTCGTCGGGGCGCAAAGGTATCTTAAACGCCATGATTATGCAGAGCATGACTCCGAGAATCAGTACTGGGAACTTGAACTCAAACTCAAGGAGTGGGAGAGCAATGTCAGCAGTGTAGTCGGTGCAGATGGTGCGATTTTCGCGATGCGAAAAGAGCTTTTTGAACCGCTCTCAGCAAGCGATATCAATGATTTCCTAGGTCCACTTAAGATCATCGAGAAAGGATACCGAGGGGTGTTCGAACCCCAAGCGGTCTGTTACGAAGCCCCCGTATCTTCAATGCAACGGAACTTTCTTCGAAAGGTCCGCATCATCACACGCAGCCTCCAAGCCGTCGGTAAAGTCCCCTCGGTGTTGCTCCCGTGGAGAACTGGTTGGTTTGCAATCCAGGTATGGTTTCACAAAGTGCTAAGGTGGTTTTCGCCGGTTTTTATCGCTTTGCTGCTCGTCGGCGCCGGGCTGGATATCTCCCGTGGTGGCTTTCCGGGAAAGGTGGTTTTCATTGCTTTTTTCGTATGGCTTGCCATCGCTGGCTTGTATCTGATCCCTCCCTTTCGCAGAATTTCGCTTGTTTCATTTGCCTGCTATGCCCTGGTCATCAATGCCGCCGCCTTGATTGGACTCGTTTTGGCGTTCACAGGAAGGAATATCAAAACCTGGAAACCTGACCGCTGAGGGGTAACCTGTTTACGGCTCACCGATACCACTTTTTGGTCTCGAATACGTCCTAAATATGCCTGTTTCAGTGGATCGCTGATCCTTACTGGCTACCATTCGCTAAACTGGACAAAAACAGCAGTGAAACATCAAGGTGCTTAAACTCCTT
>JBIPMW010000209.1:0-3152 GCA_044376455.1 Crocinitomicaceae bacterium
TCTCCGTTGAGTTCGTTTTGGGTAGCACAAGGAAGCGCGATAGCTGCTTTGACTTCCCATGGACGCTTGCCAGCAACAAATTTGGCACCAGGGTATTGCTTCGCGTATTCAGAAATACGGCCACGACGGTTATTTTTCAAATCCATGACCCATGCCAATTTCTCAGCATCGATACCAGCTTCGTCGTAGATGTAGCCTTCTGAGTCAGAAAGCGTAACTACTTTACCACCCAATTGTGTTGCTTTTTCACAGGCAAACTGAGCAACGTTTCCTGAACCAGAAACTGCTACAATTTTACCGTTGAAAGAATCGCCCTTTGTTGCCAACATTTCTTTGGCAAAATATACTGTACCGTAACCAGTTGCTTCCGGACGAATCAAAGACCCACCCCAGTTGCGTCCTTTTCCTGTCAAGACACCAGTAAATTCGTTGCGCAAACGCTTGTATTGACCAAACATATAGCCAATCTCACGACCACCCACACCGATGTCACCTGCAGGCACATCTGTATCGGCGCCAATGTGACGGAAAAGTTCAGTCATGAAAGACTGACAAAACTTCATTACTTCATTGTCTGATTTACCTTTCGGGTCAAAATCAGAACCACCTTTACCACCACCCATTGGCAAGGTAGTGAGTGAGTTTTTAAAGATTTGCTCGAATCCTAAAAACTTAAGGATCGATAAATTCACAGACGGGTGAAAACGCAAACCACCTTTGTATGGTCCGATTGCGCTGTTGAATTCAACGCGGTAACCGCGGTTCACTTGAATGTTGCCGTTGTCGTCTAGCCAAGGAACACGGAAGATGATGGTGCGCTCTGGTTCAACAATACGGTCTAAAATTTTTGAGGTTTTGTATTTAGGATTAGCCTCAATAAACGGAATTACAGCTTCAGCCACTTCCTGGACAGCTTGTAAAAACTCAGGTTCGTGGCCATTTTTAGCGCGAACGCGATCCATGAAAGCTTCAATTTCTGCGTGATACTGATTTGACATAAGAGTTGTTTTTTGTTTGTAAACTTTGGGCAAAATTAACTGAAAAAGCACTCCTGCTCTCATCTTTTTTCAACAATTTATTAGTGTCTAAATGACACTAATTAGCTTTATTGTTTATTGTTTCAAAAGAATTCAAAAAAAGAGTAAGATTTTACTTGCCAATAAGCAACTCTAGCATGTATATTTGCGTTTAAGAACCGTTTTGAATCAACTACTACATAAAATGACGTTTTCTAAAAATACCGTTATCTCAAAATACGCTGCCTTAATTCTGTTATTTCAGCTATTTACAATCCATTCATTAAATGCCCAAGGCCCGGTAACCCTGTGTCTTGGTCAAGACACCACTGTTTGTCCGGGACAAACCGTAGTACTTAATGATTGTAATAACCTAGGTGGCGGAGTTGGAGGAGGAACAACAGTGGGGCCTTACAACATTACAGGAATTCCATACTCTCCAGATCCATTTAACGCCGGTACTTTAATTACACTCACGGATGATGCAGTTTCTGGTGTTCAACCAATTGGTTTTAATTTTTGTTTTTTTGGAAATACTTATTCCCAATTTTGGATAGGATCTAATGGTTGGATCTCTTTTAGTTCAGGACAGTCTACAACCTTTACATCGCAATCGATACCATCAGCAGCGGCAACAGTGCCAAAGAATTGTATCATGGGGCCCTGGCAAGATTGGCATCCTGGCATTGGAGGTCAGATAAGATATCAAATCTATGGAGTTGCCCCATTACGAAGGTTAGTCATATCATGGAATGCTGTACCTATGTTTTCTTGCACATCAAATTTAGGCACATTTCAAATAAAAATATTTGAAACAACAAATGTCGTTGAAACCCACATATTAAATAAACCTCCTTGCCTTTCATGGGCAGGTGGCAGTGCTACTCATGGCCTTCACAACATAAATGGAACCATTGGTGTTGTTGTTCCGGGAAGGAATTCTTCAGTTTGGACTGCTTCCAATGAAGGCTACAGATTTAGCCCAGGAATTGTCTGGCAAAATAGTATTGGTCAATCATTTCCCTACAATGGAGGAACGCTAAATATCAACACTGTTCCACCTGGAACAACAGGTTACTGGTTGAGCGGTGGCTGTGGCACTGGCGGAGGTCTTGCTATTTCAGACACCACATGGATTACTCGTACAACAACTTCCGTTACAACTACCGTCATTCCAGATGTTTGTTCACAAGCAATTGGAAGTGCAACAGCTATCCCAGGAGCTGGTTCACCAGCACCTTGCACGTACACATGGAATCCGGGCGCAATTACTGGTAATCCTGCCACAAATCTAACTGCTGGTACTTATACCGTCACTCAACACGACGGCAATGGCTGTAATTCAACAGCAACTGCTATTATCACCGATACGCCGGCCAATTTCTCCTACACATCTACAGTTGTATCATGCCCTGGTGGTTCAGATGGAACAGCTACTGCGAATGTGACACCTGCAACTGGAGTCATCACGTATCAATGGAGCACCGGTGCTAATACCCAAACAGTAACCGGCCTATCAGCTGGTAATTATTGGTGTTATGCATCGAACTCAACAGGATGTTCAGATACCATCTACGTGACCATCACCGAAATTCCAGCCATGATTTTAAGTGCGGTAAATATTGTTGATGCCAACTGTTACACTTTCGCTAACGGACAAGCAACTATTAACGTCACACAAGGAACAGCACCTTACACCTATGATTGGGATATCTCTTCATCATTGGCTGCCACTGCCCTTGACTTGCCTGCAGGTCTCAATACTTGTACGGTTACTGACGCCAACGGTTGTGTCCAAACCATCAGTATTACAATTAGCCAACCAAACCCATTAGATATCACTTTCCTTACTGCAGACACCATGATTTGTTCTGAATCAAATATTGTCTTAAGTGCTTCTGGTTCGGGTGGTTCAACTACATACACCTTTACTTGGACAGAAAACGGCATTCCAATTGACAATGGCTCTAGCATTACTGTAGATCCAATTAATTCTGGAACCGTATATTGCGTTACACTCAGTGAACTTTGTGGCTCACCTACGACCACTGAGTGCATGACCATCACCTTTCCACAAGATATCAATGCAATTATTCAGCCTGTTGATAATCAAATTTGTACACCAGGCAATTTTGA
>JBIPMW010000210.1:0-3151 GCA_044376455.1 Crocinitomicaceae bacterium
GATTGATTCAATTCCTATATTAAAAAAATTGGGAGATGCGAAAGCTGCGTTAGCGAAGCTTCAAGGCAGAAGTGTTGTTATACCTAATCAAGGGATGCTGATAAATTCAATTAGTTTACAAGAGGCAAAAATCTCATCTGAGATTGAAAATATTTTCACAACAGATGACGAGCTATATAAGGCATTTAGTGATGGACAAAGTGAAGCAAATGGTGCTTCAAAGGAAGTCTTGAGATACCGAGAAGCGCTTTGGTCAGGGTACAATTATCTTTCGAAAACTCAGCAATTCAATCAAGATTATTTCCTTCAAATTTTTCAAGAAATAAAACAAACAAAAGATAAAATAAGGCCTCCCTTTCTTGAAACATCTATAAAACAAGGTGGCAATGGGCCAAATGCGGGCAATGTAATTTACACGCCGCCTCGAGGACCGGGTGTGATCGAAAAGAAATTATCAAACTTGATAGATTTTTTAAATGATGACCAATCATATAACATGGATTACCTCATTAAAATGGCAATCGCACATTTTCAATTTGAAGCAATTCACCCCTTTCGTGATGGTAATGGCAGAACAGGCAGAGTTTTCAACATCCATTATTTGACAGCTAAAGGATTATTAGATTTTCCAATTCTATTTTTAAGCCGATATATTCTCGATAACAAAACCGATTATTACGCCGGACTTCAAGGAGTTTCACAAAGAGGAAACTGGGAAGAATGGATTCTATTTATGCTTAATGCAATTGAACATACTTCAAAGATTACGTATCACAAAATAAACGAGATCATTTCGGTTAAAGACGCAATATTAGACTACATTAAAAAGAATGGTAAATTCCTTAATCCCAACGAATTGATAGAGTTCATATTTAACCAACCTTATACAAAAGTTAACCAACTGGTTGAGCACAGCATATATGCTGAAAAAACAGCAAGAAAATACCTGAATGAGCTTTGCAACATGGGCGTTCTAGAGAAAAAAACAATTGAGGGAAAACATTATTATCTTAACCTTGAATTATATAGGATTCTGTCAGAATAACATACCTAATTCTAACCTTTGAATTTTTCTAATAATTCAGTAAATACATGGTATAGAACTACATTTAATCAAAAGTTATTCCGCTTGAGGTTTGAGCAATAAAAAAGTCCCAAACCTATATGGAATAGGACTTTTAGCTTGTTTTGTGACCTCGTCAGGATTTTAGATCCTCTTGTATTTGTTCAATCCAAGCATAGAAACCTAGCCTTGCTGCGCAAGTCTGTGTTTTTTGTTTTTATTTGTTTACACCAATAAATTGGTGACAAAATACAAAACAAAAAACCCTGATGTAAACATCAGGGTTTCTTTTTGTGACCTCGTCAGGATTCAAACCTGAAACCTTCAGAGCCGTAATCTGATGCTCTATTCAGTTGAGCTACGAGGCCGATTTTGACTGCAAAGATAAGAACTTTTTTACAATTGCAATGTTTTAAAAGAAAAAAGCACTTGAAAAAGCTACTCATTGTCCTTTCCGCCGCAGGACTTTTATTCATTTTATTAATGTCCTTTATGCGCTCTTCAATAGAAACCCCTGACTACGAAGTACTTCGAGTCTTAACAAGAAAAGCAGAAATAAGGCGCTACCCGGCGCTCATTTTAGCACAAACACAAATGGAAGCCAACACTTACAATGAAAACAGCAGCATGGGTTTTCGCAGAGTGGCTGGTTACATCTTTGGTGGAAACGAAAAAGGCCAGAAAATCGCCATGACCACGCCAGTAATTATGGAGATGGGGCAGCAGACGGAAATGGCGTTTGTAATGCCCAAGCAATACGATATGGATGCCTTGCCAAATCCGAGCAACCCGCAGGTAAAGATTGCCAAACAACAAGAAAGAACTTTGGCAGTTTTGCGTTTTGGGGGCTATTCAGACGATGCTAAAATATCAGAAAAAGCCCAAGAGCTAAAAGCGCTGCTTCAAAAAGAAGGCATTGCATTTAAGGATCAATTGATTTACATGGGCTACAACGCGCCATGGGATTTCATTGGGCGCCGCAACGAAGTGGCTTTTGAAGTGCAATAAGCACTCAATCAGTAGTCTTGTTATCGTACTCTCCTTTGAAGGAATAATAGCCAAAAATGACCATTCCAATACTCACTGGTATGAAAATTAAAAGGATAATTCCCCATTGAAGGGCTGTGTTTGTTCTTACTACGCCTTCCGCTGCTAAATTGATTTTTTCACCAGCTTGTTGAAACATCATGACAACTGCAGTAGGTGCGAGGATCATCCAAAGAAGTCCTAGTAGTTTTTTAATAGCGTTCATAATGAATAATTTTAAGTTTAGTCAGCTACGTTTTGATCAATCTTATTGGAAAGGTAAAAGGTTCCGATGATAAGGCACAATGCCGCAATACCAATCGGGTACCATAAGCCAGAAAGTGGGGTAGAACCAGGGAAACTCGCAATGAGAGTTGCAATAAATGGAACCAAACCACCGAATACGCCATTTCCGATATGATACGGTAAAGACATAGAAGTGTAGCGGATTTTGGTTGGGAATAATTCAACCAAAAATGCAGCGATAGGACCGTATACCATTGTTACCAATAATATTTGATAGAAAACCAAACCGACAAAAATCCAGAAAGTGTTCTTTGCCAATTTTTTATCTTGCTGAATGGTAGTTACTTCTGGTGCTTTAGAGTGATCTTCCAATTTCTTGGTAGTTGTTACCTCATTGTAAGCGGCTCCGTTTGCCAATGTTTTTGCAATTGTTACGGTAATAAAGCTATCTTTTGTGTCTTTGACTAATTCGTGTTTCACAACTGGTGCAGCGCTTGCAACTACCTCAGTTTTTGTATAATCGCTGTTGTCTAAAAAGTATTGATAGATTGGTCTGTAGCTAATGATACCTAAGAGCATACCTGTCATCATGATCCATTTGCGACCAACGCGATCTGACCATGAACCAAATACAATAAAGAACGGGGTTGCCAAAGCGATGGCGATGATTAAGATATAGCGCGATTCATTGAAGTCAAGTTTACAGGCATTTTCGAGAAAGGATTGCGCATAGAATTGACCAGTGTACCAAATGACTCCTTGCCCCATTGTGGCCCCAAATAATGCCAATAAAACCATCTTGAAGTTAGCGCGGTT
>JBIPMW010000330.1:0-9955 GCA_044376455.1 Crocinitomicaceae bacterium
GCACCAGCCCCTTGGAGGAGACGCTCGAGGAATCCTTGGCCTGCTCCCACGGGCTCTTGGCGGCGCCATAGAGCCTCAGAACTGCCTTCTTCATGTACCGGTCGTCAAGGGCACTCCACGGTCGGCTGGTTCGTCTGGATTGCTGGCGGAGATGAGGGGCTTGGAACAATCAAACGCCCTTGTCAGAGCATAGAAAACAAAGACGCCCGCTTCAAGCCCGACAGGCCCCGGGCAAACCCGACAGCTCCGCTGGATGAGCGGCACCCGCTCGTCCCTGTGGCATGCAGGCCGAACCCGTCGATGTCGGCGCAAAGGGGCTGGCGCGCTGCGCCTTCGCGCGGTATCGCACCCGCACGGTCATCACCTTCAACCCGGCGCGGGACCCGAAAGCGATGCGGTAAGCGATGGCCGCCGCCATGAGGGCCGTGCGGGACGGGGGCGGCGGCGCGCTCAGCAGCCTTCCGCCACGTGCTTGGTCACGAGGTAGCCCTCGATGCCCTCGGTGCCTCCCTCGCTGCCGTAGCCGCTGTCCTTGACCCCACCGAAGGGCGTCTCGGCCGCCGCGATGTTGCAGCTGTTCAGGCCAAGCAGGCCGACCTCCAGCTCCTGGGTCATGGTCTGCAGGGTGCGCGCCGAGCGGGAGAACACATAAGCCGCCAGACCGTAGGGCAAGCCGTTGGCCTTGGCGACGACCTCCTCGAGGGTGCGGAAGGGCTGCAGCGCGGCCACGGCGCCGAACGGCTCCTCGCGCATGATGCGCGCATCGTCGGGCACCTCGTCGAGCAGCGTCAGCGCATGGAACTGGCCGCGCGATCCGACCCGTCCGCCACCAGCGGCAATGCGCGCGCCGCGCGCCGTCGCGTCGGCCACGAAGGCCTCCACTGCCAAGCGGCGGCGCTCGTTGATGAGCGGCCCCATCTGGGTGTCGGCCGACAGCGGGTCCCCGATGCGCACGGCCTGCATCGCCTGGGCCAGCGCGTCGCGCAGCCGAGGGTAGAGGCCTTCCTGGACGTAGAAGCGCGTGGGCGAGTTGCAGACCTGCCCCGAGACGCGGGCCTTGCGCTCAGCCAGCAGCGCCACGGTCGAGTCGAGTTCGGCGTCATCGAAGATGATCGTCGGCGCATGGCCGCCCAGCTCGAGGGTGCACTTGACCAGATGCGGCGCGGCCAGCGCCGCCAGTTGCTTGCCCACCGCGACAGAGCCGGTGAAGCTGAGCTTGCGGATGACGCCCGAGCCAAGCGCCGTGCGCGACACCCGATCGGGTGCCCCAAACAGCAGGTTCACGACGCCTGCTGGCAAGCCCACCTCCTGCAGCACCTGCACCAGCAGCGCCGCCGTGGCGGGCGTCTCCTCGGCCGGCTTGATGACCACCGTGCAGCCGGCAGCCAGCGCTTCGGCGATCTTGCGCGCTGGAAAGATCAGCGGCATGTTCCAGGGGCAGGCCGCGAACACCGGGCCGATGGGTTGGCGCAGCGTGAACTGGCGCGTGTGAGGAAAGCGCGAGGGGATGACGCGACCGTACACGCGCCGCGCCTCGCCCGCCGACCAGTCCATCACGTCGGCGGCGACCATTGCCTCGAAGGTGGCCGCACCGATCACGTTGCCGAGTTCGGTGGCGATCAGGCGACCGAACTCCGGCGCCCGGGCGCGGATCGCGGCGCCCGCCTTGTGCAGCAGCGTCGCGCGTTCCACTGCCGGGGTGGCACGCCAGCGCGGGAAGGCCTCCCCAGCAGCAGCCACCGCGTCCAGCACGTCCTGGTGCGAGGCCACCGTGAGCGAGCCCAGCACCTCGTCGGTGCTGGGGTTGACGCGCGCCAGCGTGTCGCGCCCGCCCCCGCGGCGCCACTCCCCCGCCACGAACAGGCCGATCGGATCGGCGCTCATGTGAACAGCACCTCGCGCTCGAAGGCCCCAGGCGCCTGCGCGTGCAGGGCCCAGAAGCGCTCGGCGATCTGGTCGGGGTCGAAGGTGGTACCGGGCTTGACCATGCCGCAGATCGTCACGGTGGCGGCGTGGATGCCCAAGGGTGCGAGATCGGCATGCAGGCTGAAGGCCAGGTTGCGCAGCGCCGCCTTCCCCGCGCCCAGGCTGGCCATCGCGGGGATGGGCTCGAGGGCAAAGCCGCCACCGGTGAACAGCAGTGTGCCGCGGCCCCGCTCGCGCATGCCCGGCAGCACCGCTTGCGCCGCAGCCAGGGCCCCGCCCACGCTCACCTGCAGGTCGGCCATCAGGTCCTGGGGCGCCAGTGCCGCCAGCGGCTTGTAGCGCGCCCCCGCGGCGTTGTAGACCAGCACGTCGGGGTGTCCCTGCTGCGCGACGGCGGTGTGGATCGCGAGGGCCAGGCCCGCGCCGTCGGCAGCGTCGCCCACCTGGGCGTGGGCCTCGACTCCGGCCGTCCGCAGCGACTGGATGAACTCCTCCAGCGCGGCGGGCCGGCGCGCGAAGGCGACAACGCGGAAGCCTTCGCGGCCGAAGCGGCGCGCAACGGCCGCGGAAACGCCGGGACCGGCGCCGACGACGAACAGGGTGGGCATGAGCACCTCCGAGAAGGGTCCGGGAAGAGTCAGGGGACGGGCAGGAACGAAACTGGCTACCGCAGCAGGAACAGGGTGAGCGGCGGGTAGGCGCACACGACCACCAGCACCGCCAGCATGATCGCGATGAAAGGCAGAACCGAGCGCACGATGAGGCCGAACGGTTCCTTGAAGGCTGCCATCGCCACGATCAGGTTCAGGGCCACTGGCGGGGCGACATAGCCGATCTGCAGATTGACCGTCACGATGATGCCGAAGTGACGGGGGTCGAAACCGTAGGCCTGACCCATCGGGGCGAGCAGCGGCGACAGGATGAGGATGGCCGAGCTCTCGTCCATCAGCGCCCCGGCAATCAGCAGCACCAGGTTGACGAGGACGAGCAGCATGGCGGGCGAGTCGACCCACTCCTTCATCTCCCGCACCAGTGCCTGCGGCGCACCCTGCAGGTCCAGGATGGCATTCAGGCTCGAGGCGATGGCCAGCAGCGGCATGAGCATGCCGAGCATCTTCACCGTCTCCAGCGTGATGCGCCCGAGGTCGCGGAACTTCAGCTCGCGGTGCACCAGCAACTCCACCAGGATGGCGTAGACCACCGCTACCGCGGCCGACTCGGTGACGGTGAACCAGCCGGTGTAGATCCCGCCGAGCAGGATGACCGGCATGGCCAGGGCCCAGACGCCTCGGCGCAGCGCGCCCAGCAGCACGGCCGCCGCGAAGACCGAGGTCGGCTGCTGCCGGTTGACGATCATTGTGTAGATGCACAGGCTCCCCGCCAGCAGCAGCCCGGGGCCCCAGCCCGCCTTGAACAGATCGGTGATCGAGACCTCGGTGCTGATGCCGTACAGGATGAGCAGCAGCGACGGCGGGATGATGACGCCCAGGGTCCCGCCGGCGCACAGCACCCCCAGCGCGTAGCGCTTGGAGTAGCCCGCCTGCAGCAGCGCCGGGTACATGATGGTGCCGATGGCAAGCATGGTCACCGACGAGGCGCCGCACACTGCCGAAAAGACCGTGAGCGCGAGCACGGTGGCCACTCCCAGACCGCCGGGGATGCGCACGGTCAGCGCCCGCATGATGTCGACCAAGCGCCCGGCGATGGAGCCGCGCGCCATGATCAGCCCGGCGAAGACGAACAGCGGGATCGACAGCAGCACCTCGCGGTCGATCGCGTACCAGACGTCCTGGATCAGGAACTCCACGTTCTTCTTGGACGTCATGAACGCGTGGACGTAGGCCACCGACAACGCGACGATCATCACGATGCTCTGGCGCAGCACCACCAGCACCGCAATGAGCGCGATCAAGCCAAGCGTGACCATGGTCTGCGTGGGGTTCTCAGTCCCGCTGGGCGTGCCGCCGCAAGGCCGGCCAGCAGGCGAAGGAGGAAAAGCGCAGCGCGCTGCTGACGAAGCACCACACCAGCACGGACTGGATGGGCCAGAGCAGGATCTCGAGACCCTGCCCCCGGGCCTGGTCGGCAAAGGAGCCCGAGACGAAGCGCCATGACCAGTAGGCCATGAACAGGCACCCGCCGGCGGCGACGATATCGGACACCCGCTCCATGGTGCGATCCCACCGCGCCGGGGTCAGCCGCGCCGCGACATCGATGCCCAGGTGGGCCCGCCAGCTCACCGTCAGGGCAAAGCCCAGGAAGGCCACGACCACCATGCAGTAGACGGCGAAGCGCTGGGCCGTAAAGATGCCACGTCCCAGCAGCTCGCGGCCCAGCAGGTCGAGAAAAAGCGCCCCCGTGATGCCGACGAAGGCCGCGATCGCGACCCAGGACTCCACCCGATGCAGGCTGTCCAGCGTGCGCCGGGCCCAGAGCGGCGGCGGGGCCTCGTCAGCTTCGGGCGGTTGCGCCATCTCGTGCAAGCTGTCTGCCGCGCCTCAGCGCCTGCCGGCCGCGAAATCCGCCTTGCCCCGCTGGATGGCGTTGAAGAGCTCCTTGGCGCGTCCGCCGTAGCTCTCGGCCAGGGCAGGCAGCCCCGGCTCGATCACCTTGGCCCACTCGGCCCGCTGCTCGTCGGTGAGCTCGTGGACAAAGCCGCCGCGCGTACGGTGCATCGCCTTCTTCGGCTCCTCGTCGGCCGCCACGCGGCGGCGACTGTCGGCCGCGCTGGGGAGCGCGGCGGTGATGGCGGAGCGCTGCTCGGCGGTGAGCTTGTCCCAGGTCGGCTTGTGGGCGATGAAGAAGGCCGGCTGGTGGTTGTGGCGGGTGAACACGTAGTGCGGCGCCGCCTGCGCGGCAGGGCCTATGAGGTAGAAGCTGAAGGTCAGGTCGCCCGCGTCAACCACGCCCTGCTGCAGGGCGGGGTAGAAGTCGGCCAGCGACATGCCCGCGCCGTTGACGCCCAGGCGGTCGGCAAAGAGCTTGGCACCGGCGGTCGGCGACACGCGCATCTTCATGCCCTTCATCCGGTCCGGCGTGGTGCAGGCAATCTTGCAGAACAGGTTGGTCCAGCCGGCCTCGCCGATCTTCAACAGGGTGAGACCGCGCGCGGTCATGATCTGCTCGAGCAGCGGGGGGATCACCTTGTCGAGCACATAGTCACGTTCGCCCTCGCTGCGCCACAAGTAGGGCATGTTGAGCACGCCCATCTCCGGCACGGCCACGGCCATGCCGGTGGCCGAGATGTAGCCCATCTCCAGCCGGCCGCGCAGGATGTTCTGCGTCAGCTCCTGTTCATTGGGGTTCTGGAACCGCTCGGCGGTGATGCGGCCGCCGGTGGCCCGGCCGACACCGGCGGCGGCCTCGTCGACGATCACGCCCAGCATGGACGGAGGCGCCACAACCGTGCCTATTTTCCAGGCCTCCTGGGCGCTGGTATGAGAGGCCAGTGAGGCGACGGCGATCGCTGCGGCGACGCGCAGCCAAGAGCGCTTGTTCATGAGGGGAGTCTCCTGCGGTTCGCCGGCGGCGCCGGTCGGTGGTTGCGGGGAACGGGTAGTTTTGTTATGGTCACCATCACAATTCAACATTTCCCCGACCGTCATGTCAAGGGTGGGGAAACCCCCAAGTAAGGAGGCTCCGTGCTGTACCTCTTGGATGTCGAGATCGACTATTCCCGCATGGGCGAGCGGATCGCCGAGTTGCGCGAGGCCGAGCATGCCCGCGTGGGCGAACTGGTTCGCGAGGGCGTGGTGCTCGTCGAATGGCTCAAGGCGAGCGGTAGGGGCGTGTTCGCGGTGTGGGATTGCCCCTCGCACGAGGCGCTGCGGCGTACCATCGCCAGCGTGCCCATGGCTTCCTATCTTGGCAAGGTAGAACTGCACCCGCTGACCGAGCACCCGCTCTTCCCGGGGGGTCGCACAGCCGCCTATCCGACACCTGAAGGGTACGAGCCCCGATGAAGCACCTCGTCGTACTCGCCCATCCGCGGCAAGAGAGCTTCACCCGGCGCGTCGCGTCGGCCTACATCGACACCGCGCAAGCCCTGGGCCACGCAGTCGAACTGCGAGACCTCTATCGCATCGGCTTCAACCCGGTGGCTGATGCCGACGAAGGACGCACGCGGCCCGTGGTTGAACCGGCCGCCGACGTGCGCCTGGAGATGGACCATCTGGTCGCCGCCGACGTGGTCACCTTCGTGTCGCCGGTGTGGTGGATCGCGCCACCCGCCATCCTCAAGGGATGGCTCGACCGCGTGCTGCGCGGCGGCTTCGCCTACGGGTACGGTCCGCAAGGCCCCCGCGGCAGCCTCACGGGAAAGCGCAGCCTCGTGTTCACCAGTTCAGGGTCCACCGAGCGGGAGTTCGTCGACAGCCGCAAGCTCGAGGCGATCCGCGTCATGTGGGGCGTCGGCACGGTGGAGTTCTGCGGCATGACGCTGCTGGAGCACCTGCACTTCGGCCCAGTGGGCAGCCGCTCCACCGCCGAGGGCATTGAGCATTGCCTGGAGCGCACGCGCGAGGCGGTGCGGCAGCACTTCGGCGTCGCGTCCGACGGCCGTCCCGTGGGCTGAACGTCAAGCCCTAGACTTCCCCTCATGTCCAAGTCCACCCGGCTACTGACCGCCACCTACATCCTGTCCTACGTCGCGGCCAACGCCCCCGAGGTGGTCACCACCGAACGAATTGCCGAACAGGTGGACGAGCACCCGACGCGGGTACGGCAGATCGTCGCGGCGCTGGTGAAGGCAGGCCTGCTGAGCGCGTCGCGCGGCGCCGCAGGCGGGGTGTCGCTGCGGCGAGCGGCCAGCGAGATCTCCCTGCGCGATGTGCAGGAGGCCGTGCAGGACAGCTCGCTGCTCGCCTTCCACCTCTTCGAGCCGAACTCGGAATGGGCCGGCAAGAGCCGCGTGCACCTGGTCTTCGAGAACCTGCGCGCAGAACTCGAGGCGCGCATCCACGCCTACCTCGCCGAGCACACGCTGGACCAGACCTACGCGCCCATCATCGTGCCCTTCTCGCCCGGCGGCACCACCGACATGCTGGCCCGGGCCCTGGGGGAGCACCTGGGCAGCGGGCTCGGCACGCCAGTGCTGGTGGAGCACGTGCCGCGGCGTCGCCGGGCCGCCCCGGCCCCGGTGCGGCCGCACATGACGCAGGCCCAGCTCGACGGGCGCACGCTGGCCATCATGACGAACTCGGGCGTGCTGTCGGCCGCGCTGGCTGACCCGGACATCGACCCGACCAAGGCCTTCGTGCCGGTGACGCTGCTGGCGGAGTCGGAGATGATCCTCGCGATCAACGCCCGCTCGCGCTGGGTGGGGTTGAAGTCCCTGGTGAAGGCGGCGCGCAGCCGCCCCGGGCGGCTGAAGGTGGCGTCGGTGGGCCGCGGATCGGTCTCGCACTTGTCAGGCGCACTGTTCGAGCGGGCTGCCGGTATCGAGCTGACGCATGTGGCTTTCGAAGGGGCCCAGCCCGCGGTCCGCGCCCTCATGGCGGGTGAGGTGGACCTGTACTTCGGCACCCCGCCGACATTCCTGCCGCACGTGCGATCGGGTGCTCTGCGAGCGCTGGCCACGACGTCGGCGCACCGCGCCGACGTCTTTCCGGAACTGCCGCGGATGGCTGACCTGTACCCGGGTTTCGTCGTGGAAGGCTGGCACGGGGTGTTCGCGCCCGCCGGCACGGGGGCCGGCGAGGTGCAGCGGCTGCATGACCGAGTGGTCGAGGTGATGGCGCTGCCCGAGGTGCGGCGCCGCCTGGCACGCCAGGGTTTTCGGATTGCCACCTCCACCCCGGAGCAGCTCCATGCGCGGATCTCAGCCGAGGTGGCGCGGTGGCGGGAACTGATCACCCTGACAGGGCTGCGTCCATTGCTGCAGGAACTGGCGGGCGAAGCCGCTGGCGGAGGTTGAGGGAAGCTCGCCATGCCAGGCGGCAATGCGGCGGGCGCCGCGGCAGGCAGCCGCTCCAACGGCCGGGTCCCGGTTAGTGCACGGTGATCTTCGCGCGCTCGATCAGGCGAGCCCAGACAGACTGTTCCCTGCGCATCAGCGCCGAGAGTTCGCGCCCCGGGCGTCCGGTGACTCGCATGCCCTGGTCGGCCAGTTGCCGCCGCCAGCCCTCGTCGGTGAGGGCGGCCAGCACCTGGCGCTCGAGCGTTTCGAGGGCCGCAGCGGGCGTGGTAACGGGTGCGAACACACCCTGCCAACCCACCGCCTCGAATCCGGCATAGAGGTCGGCCACGCGTGGTACGCCCGCGAACCAGGGTGAGGGGTCGGCTGCGGTGTTCGCGAGCACGCGCAGCTTGCCGGCGCGCACGTGCGCAAGGAAGGTGGGCGGCGTGCCGAAGTAGCAGTCCACCTGGCCGCCGAGCAGGTCGTTGAGCGCCGGAGCCGCTCCCTTGTAGGGCACATGCAGCATCGGCACGCCGGAAGCGAGCCTGAAGGCCTCGCCAGCGAGGTGCGAGAGCGAGCCTGCTCCGACAGAGGCGTACGTCATGCCGCCCGGGCGGGCGCGCGCCTGCTCGACGAACTCCGCCAGCGAGCGCACCGGCGTGTCGGCACGCACGGCCAGCACCAGCTCGAGTTCGACGAGCTGCGCCACCGGCGCCAGCGCCTCCATCGGGTTGGCCAGGGTCTTGTAGAGCAGCGGGTTGATCACGATGCCGGCGTTGGTGTGTACGAGCAGTGTCTGGCCGTCGGGGGCGGCACGGGCCACGGCTTGGGTGCCCAGCGCACCGTTGGCGCCGGGCTGGTTCTCCACGACAGCCGTCTGGCTGCGCATCGCTCCCAGCCGCTCGCCCAGGCCGCGGGCCAGTATGTCCGTGGATCCGCCGGCCGGGAAGGGAGCCACCAGCCGCAGCGTGCGCGATTGGGCACCGGCCGTGCCCGGCGCACCCGCCAGGGCGGGCAGCGTCGCCCAGGCAGCCAGCCGCCTGAGCGCAGCGCGGCGGCCGGGCGCCGGCCCGCCTGCCGAGCCCTGGGCCGTGGCCTCGCGTTTGTCAGCCATTCCCGCGACCTCCGCCCGTGCGCAGCAGACCGGCTGCGATGCGGTTCTTCAGGATCTCGTTGGTACCCCCACCGAGTTGCAGCGCGCGCACATCGCGCAGCATGCGCTCGAGCGGAAACTCGCTGGAGTAGCCGTAGCCGCCGTGGATCTGCATCGCATCGTTGACGACCTCGAAGGCCGCGCGGCCGGTGTAGAGCTTGGCCATTGCGGCCTGGTGTGCGGCATCGGGGTGGCCGTCGGCCAGCAGGGCCGCAGCGCGGTATACGAGGGCGCGCATCGCCTCGACCTTCACCGCCATCTCGGCCAGCATCCACTGGATGCCCTGGAAGCGTGCGATCTCCCGCCCGAAGGCCTTTCGCTGGCCGGCGTGGGCAACGGCCATGTCCAGTGCCTCCGCGGCGATGCCCAGGCACATCGTCGGATTGAGCACCCGGGCCTGGTTCAGCCCCTTCATGATGCGACCGAAGGAACCGGGCGCGACCACCATGCGATCCCGGTGGACTTTGCAGCCCTCGTAGATCACTTCCGCCGATGCGCCGCCGCGCAGGCCCATGTGCAGGTCTGGCCGGCCCAACCGGACCCCGGGGTCGTCCTTCTCGACGATAAAGGCCGCCACACCGCGCGAACCGGTCTCCTCGCCCACGCGTGCGAAGGTGACGAAGAACCCTGCGATGGCCGCGCGCGTGATGAAGCACTTGCTGCCGGTGATGAGGTAGTGATCGCCGTCAGGCACGGCGCGCGTGCGCAGTTCGCCGGCATCCGATCCGGCCTCGGCCTCCGTCATGGCCCAGCAGCCCAAGGTCTGGCCGGCCGCCAAGGGGGGCAAGTAGCGGGCTTTGTGGGCGTCGGTGCCGAACTGCTGGATGAGCTCGGCTGCGCTGCAATTGGCCAGGATGAAAGCCGAGGTCACGGGACATACGCGGGCGATCTGCTCCATCGCCACCACGGCATGAAGGATGCTCGCGCCGCTGCCGCCGTAGGCAGGATCGATGGTGATGCCCGCCAGCCCGGCTTCGGCC
>JBIPMW010000211.1:0-3127 GCA_044376455.1 Crocinitomicaceae bacterium
GTCATCCTCATATGGATTCATATTGACAAAGTGCTGCGCAAACGCTTCTTTATTAGGCCAAGGGTAAACCCTAATTTCAGGAATCTCTAGCGTATCACGCACCAACATATGAATGATGCTGTAGCGGTTTTCGTCGAGAGAGTCTGGAACAACAAAAGGGCTCGTGCTGTAGCCTTTGCGTGAAAACAGAATGGTGTCACCCGTATTACAAACAATAGAGAAGAATCCGTAACTATCTGAAATGAGTCCTTTGTGAAGCGTTTTGTTGTATACAGTAGTGTAGGGGAGTTCAAAAGCCTCCTCAGTTACAACTACTCCTGAAAGTTGAATCAATTGTTTTTCTTGCGCATAAGAATCAAGCGATTCCAGCAAAAAAAGGAGTGCAAAGAGTAATAAAAATCGTTTCACAGTATAAATTTACGAATATCATGACGAATGGAAGTGTATTTGGTAACCAAATGCTAACAAAATGGGAAAATTTATTGTTAAATTTGCAGGAATTTATTAAAAAATAAGTTCATGTCTCTCACCAATCTTTCCCAAATCACAGAAGGCTTAACCTACGACGACGTTTTGCTGGCTCCGGCATACTCTGAAGTGCTTCCCCGCGATGTCTCTTTGAAAAGTAAGTTTACCCGAAATATTTTGGTCAATACACCAATTGTTTCAGCCGCAATGGATACTGTCACAGAATCAGCTTTAGCAATCTCTATTGCGCAGCAAGGTGGTATCGGCGTGATCCACAAAAACATGAGCATTGAAGCCCAAGCGATGGAAGTGCGCAAAGTGAAAAGATCTGAAAGCGGCATGATCATCGATCCAATCACCCTGGCAGAAGATGCGCTCGTAAAAGACGCGCTAGCGCTCATGAGAGAATACAGCATTGGCGGCATTCCAGTTGTCAGTGCCGATAAAACCTTAAAAGGAATCTTGACCAACCGCGACCTCCGTTTTGAGAAAAACTTAGAAAGACCGGTTACCGAGATCATGACTTCAGAAAATATCATTACCACGGGTGAAAGCACAGACCTTACTACAGCCGAAGTGATCCTTCAACAAAACCGCATTGAAAAACTGCCAGTTGTAGATGAAAATAATCGCCTAATTGGTCTGATTACCTACCGCGATATCATTAAAGTCAAAGAACACCCGAGTTCATGTAAAGATCAACTTGGTCGTTTGCGCGTGGCTGCGGCTGTTGGTGTCACCTACGATACCATGGATCGCGTGAAAGCTTTAGTTGAGGCAGGTGTCGATGCCATCGTCATTGATACAGCTCATGGGCACACGAAAGGTGTGGTTGATCAACTTAAGGCTGTGAAAGCAGTATATCCTCAACTAGAAGTTGTTGTCGGAAATATTGCCACCGCAGAAGCTGCGAAATATTTAGCAGAAGCAGGTGCTGATGCTGTCAAAGTAGGAATTGGCCCTGGTTCAATTTGTACCACTCGTGTGATTGCAGGTGTTGGTGTACCACAGTTAACAGCTGTCAATGAAGTCGCAAAAGCACTTGAAGGTACAGGTGTGCCCGTTATTGCCGACGGTGGTATCCGCTACACCGGTGACATCGTAAAAGCCATTGCCGCAGGAGCTGACATCGTGATGTTAGGCTCCATGTTTGCAGGGGTTGAAGAATCTCCGGGCGAAACCATCATTTATGAAGGGCGTAAATTTAAATCATACCGTGGTATGGGTTCTTTGGAAGCCATGCAAAAAGGTAGTAAAGACCGCTATTTTCAAGATGCCGAAGATGACATCAAAAAACTCGTTCCAGAAGGCATTTCAGGTCGCGTGCCATACAGAGGTAAATTAATCGAAGTTATGTTTCAACTTATTGGTGGCCTCAGAGCAGGAATGGGCTATTGTGGAGCAGCAAACATAGAAAAATTGAAAGGAGCTCGTTTTGTCCGCATTACATCTGCAGGTGTCAGAGAATCTCATCCGCACGATGTAACAATTACCCGTGAAGCACCAAATTACAGTATCAAATAATTTTCTTTTCATTCTAATTTTAACCCAAGAATACTTAAACTGATGAAGCATCTTATATTACTTACCATTTTTAGCTGCTTGAGTTTAACAGCAGTCGCTCAGAAAGATCCAGTCGTGATGTCTATTGACGGCAAACCCGTAACACTGACCGAATTCTTACAGATTTACACCAAGAATAACCCAAATCCTAGTTTTGACAAAGATTCTTTGGATCGCTACATGGAGCTTTTTCAAGTCTTTAAATTGAAAGTAGCAGAAGCAGAAGCCCTAGGTTACGATACTTTGCCACGTTTGAAAAAAGAGTTGGAAGGATATAAAAAACAATTAGCACTCCCGTACCTCATCGATTCAGTGCAAAATCAAAATATGGTTACTGAAGCCTATAACCGAACAGCAACTGAGGTGCGTTGTTCCCATATACTCATTAAGCTCGATCCAAATGCAAGCCCAAAAGATACTTTAGCGGCCTATAACCGTTTACTCGGTTTAAAAGCCCGCATTGAAAAAGGGGAAGATTTTGCCAGCGTTGCCAAGTCAAAGAATGGATCCGAAGACCCATCTGTAGCTAACAATGGTGGTGACCTAGGGTACTTTACCGCATTTCAAATGGTTTATCCTTTCGAGGAAAAAGCATACAATACGCCAGTAGGTCAGGTTTCAGACCCATTCAGAACACGCTTTGGGTATCATATTTTAAAGGTGACAGACAAGCGCCCAGCAAGAGGAACTATAAGGGTTGCACATATCATGATTGCAACAGGACGTGAAGCCACCCAAGAAACTCGCATGAATGCCGAAAAGAAAATCAACGAGATTTACGATAGTTTAGTAGCAGGTGCTGCTTGGGATAAAATGGTGAGTGCCTATTCAGAGGATGCCAATAGCACCAAAAAAGCAGGCGAACTTCCTGCATTCGGATCCGGAACCAGTCAGCGCATGGTGCTCGAGTTCGAAGATGCAGCATTTGCACTCAAAGAAGTTGGCCAAATCTCTAAGCCAGTTAAAACCCAATATGGTTATCACATCATTAAATTGATCGAATGGACACCCGTTAAGTCATTTGAGCAAATTCGCCGTGAATTACAAGCTAAAGTCAATAAAGATGAGCGTTCAAAAGTTACCCAAGACTCTTTTG
>JBIPMW010000212.1:0-3120 GCA_044376455.1 Crocinitomicaceae bacterium
GGAATTCACCTTCTGTGTAATTAACTACCACTAGCGCAACATCCGCTTTGGGAAGTGCTTGCTCGATTTCAAAATAACTCGCTTCGACTTTTTCCTTTATTTCTTTGTAGAAAAGTTGGATGCGACCGTTTGCTTGGGGTTCGCGAAATTCTACTTTGATTTTGAATCGTTCGCCAGTCTTGTAGTCAAGCAAAATTGTTCTTTCGTGAAAACCAGTTTTCTCCCATTGGTCAATGCGGCATGTGTCATCAATGTAAAGCCGATAGCCGTCATTTCCTTTGAGGCCAAGTGCAAATGCTTTGTCTTCAAGCATTTCTATTTGCGCTTCCCAACGCGCTGAGAAAAAACTATTGCCTATTGAACTATCAGGGCCATAAAGTGTCCAGTGGTGATCAATGCTATTTTCTTGTCTGACAAAAACAGGATTTCCACTCAATGCAGGATTGTTGTAGTAACTAGCTTTGAAGCCTTGTGTGTAGCGGCACCAATTGTTTGAAGTAAGGAAGGGTTGGGCCTTATTTTGATCACCATTGAGCGCAGGCAAAAGCAGCACGTTTTCTTTGCCAAATTCTTTGATGAGCCCTTCTTGAATGCTGGTTACATTGTAGCCTTCACCGCTGTAGCCACCTAATTTTACTGTAGTTGCAGCTTTCCCTACCAAAAGGATTTTAGGATTTTTGTCGAGCGGAAGAATTGGACTAGCACCTGTCAGAGGATCATTTTTTAAAAGTACAATGGAGTTTTCTGCAGCTTTTTGAGCCAACTCAAAACCTGTTTCGAGCAATTTTTGACTTGTCTTTTGGCTCGGAATTTTGACGTAAGGTTGCTCGAATAAGCCCAACTCAAACTTGACCCTGAGTACGCGTTTGACTGCTTCATCAAGATACATTTCTTGCACCTCTTTATCGAAAAGCCCCGGTGAGAATAAATCAAAATGGGCACAGTCTGTTTGAAAAATAACGTTTAGCCCGCCTTTGAGGGCGTGAATGCCGCTTTGCGCATAGGATTGTGCGGTTTGGTGTAAGACCAACTCACCACCAACAGCATTGGCATCAGATATCACAATGCCATTAAATCCCCAATCTCTTTTGAGTGTTTCCCGCAGAAGCGCTGCGTTGGCTGAACAAGCCGAGCCGTTTAAAGAATTATAGGCGCTCATGACAGATCTTGCTTTGCCTTGCTCTATGGCTGTTATAAATGGGCGGAAATGACACATATATAATGCGCGCTCACTGAGCCCTACAGGATAGCTGTCGCGGCCACCATCGCCTACATTGACAGCAAAATGTTTAGGTGTGCAAACAACGCCAAGTTGTTCCAAACTGCGTACATAACTGAGGCCCATTTGGCTGGCCAGAAATGGGTCTTCTCCGTAAGTTTCTTCCACACGGCCCCAGCGCACGTCAGTTGCCAGATTCAATACAGGACTTAAAATCTGCCGAACACCAATTTGTTTGGCTTCAAGTGCAATGTGTGTTGCCACCCGCTGCATCAGCTGAGGGTCAAAGCTTGCTGCCAGCGCGATGGCTTGCGGAAAACAAGTACTTTGTCCGCGAACCAGCCCGTGCAGCCCTTCGTCAAAAAAAATGATCGGAATACCCAAGCGCGTTTGTTCCACAAAATAGCGCTGAATTTCATTTGCTTTTTGCGCATATTCTTGGGTCGTTTGTGTTTTGGCGTACTGCAGGATTTGTTGCTGAGGGTCGGCAATTTCAGTCGTGAACAACTGTAAACCAAAAATGCCGTTTTCAAAACGGCATTTTGTGGTGTCAAAGTCTGAAGGGATCATGAAAACTTGCGCTGCCTTTTCTGCAGGAGTCATGCGACTGAGTAAGTCATTGATCCTTGCGTCAATGCTTTGTGCAGGATCTTTGTAGAGCTGAGCAAAAGTAAATTGACTCAGGCATAATAAACAGACCAGTATCTTCATGGTCTACGAAGATACACAAACTTAAAGTCCGTTGGCTGCCATGCGCAATTTCAAATCAAGATATGCTTTTTGGTATGTTTCAACTTGTTTTTTGTCGCGGTTTGATAAATCCATTCTACCTAAGGTTTGCAAAATAACATCGGCTTCACTTGTATTTCTCAGTGCAAAATAGGCTTCGAGTAAGTTGACATAGATTGCAATCGTGACATCTTTGTCGATGCGCGCTTTTTTATTGGCAATGTCTGATTCTTCTAAGGCTTTTTTCCAAATTGTAATTGCTTTGTCTAATTCGGCTTTAGCTTGGGCTTCATTGGTAGCCAACATTTTAAAGCCTAAAGTAGCTGCGTTGTATGCGTCTAAAATGTCATTGTGCGACTCATTTTTAGACTTTACAAAATACAACTCAAAAGTTTCTTCGGTGCGTTCAAAACCTATCCGGTCATTGACCATATGATTGATGGCTTTAAGATTTTCTTGTAAGCATTTGTCTTCCATCGCTTTGATGGCTGCACTGGCATCCATAGAAGGCTGGGTTTTAGCAGCTGTGCTTTTGTAGGTTTTGAATTCAGTAAATTCAGCAGGAGCTGCCGCATAAATTTCTTGATTAGCTGCATTACCTACTCTAAAACTCATTGGATGTCTGTAAGTAAATTCGAGATGGTAATAAGTGACATCTCTAGAGGAGCTTACGCCGTTAGCAATAGTTGTTTCTTTCTTCACTTCGCTAACCACTCGGGCTGGAGTAGCTTCAAATCCTTGTAGCGTCACGGTGTAGTTGAGTGCATTATTGCTACCTTTTTCAAGACCATCGATTGTCAAATAGGTCGACGCCAATGCATTATAGTCATAGGTTGTTTTCAGAACAGGTGGACTAACCGTTCTGCGATAAGGTTGTGCCACGTAATCTTTAACCGGATGGTTGTTTTCATTCAGCACCTGTTTCTCAAGAATTTTTGAGGCCGTAGATTTGGCATTCCAGGCCTCCATTTCTTTGGCATATTTGTCGTCAGCCGCTTTCAGTCTATTCGGGTATTCAGCCATTTCTCTTTGATAATCAGCCTCTGCTTGCGCTTTGTCTTTTTCAAATTGATCGAGTAGCTTTTGATTTTCGACTTCATAGGCTGCATTCACAGAAGCTTTATAAAATGCAGGCTTTGGCTGAATTGGATTGGTCGGTAGTTTGACGTACG
>JBIPMW010000213.1:0-3118 GCA_044376455.1 Crocinitomicaceae bacterium
TATCATTCGTTTGTCTCAGGATGGTGTGCTCTATATAAAGATGCCGCTCCGCCTCAACAAACCCTATGGTTATTATCGTTACGGAAAGCGAGTTGTAACCGGTAAAATCAATATTGATGTCTTTGATGATGTGCAAACGGTGTATAGATTGAAAGAAAATTTTGATGGTTCATTCAATGAGCAAGGAGTCATGAAAGCAACCACGGAAGGTGTGTATATGAGGCATGTCTATTTGCCAAATGGCCAAGTCTATGAAGTATCTGGACTAGGGGGGCTTAAGGCAATTAAACCTATCAGAGAATTCATGTTCAATTGTGAAGCATATAAGCAAGAATATTTTGCAAATCCTAAGTATCAAACTTGTACATTTGAAGAAGCAGTAGCCGATTACAATACTATTTGCAAATAGCAATATTTAAAGACCATGAGTAACATCAACATCGACAACTATTTAGACAGCCACTACATTCACAGAAGTAATTGGTTGCGCGCGGCGGTATTAGGTGCCAATGATGGCATCATCTCTGTGTCCAGTTTGGCCATCGGCGTTGCAGCTGCTGGCACTACACGTGAACCCGTCATTTTGGCAACAGTGGCTGGCTTGGTAGCTGGTGCACTTTCTATGGCAGCTGGTGAATACGTGTCTGTGAGTTCTCAGATGGATACTGAACATGCTGACATCGAAAGAGAAAAACAAGAATTGGCTGAAATGCCTGAAGAAGAGTTGCAAATTTTGGCTCAAATCTACGAGCAGCGCGGACTCAAAAAAGAAACAGCACTTTTGGTGGCTCAAGAACTCACGGCACACGATGCATTGGCAGCGCATGTCAGAGATGAATTAGGTATCAACGAAATCACACAAGCAAATCCAATTCAAGCCGCTTTGGCCTCAGGTGCGGCATTTTCTGTTGGTGGTGTTTTGCCTTTGTTGGTCATTTTGTTTGCACCGCTCAAAGGCATCGAGTATTGGCTCTATGGTTTTACCATTTTATCCTTAGTATTACTCGGCGCTACAGCGGCCAAAACAGGAGGTTCGAATGTCGTTAAAGCGGTTACTAGAATTACTATCTGGGGAACCATTGCCATGGCACTTTCTGCTGGTGTCGGCGTTTTATTTGGGGTCAATGTATAGATGAAATTAGTCCGTAGCGCTTGCATTATCTTTCTTCTTCTTTCAGCTTGTTTGAAGGACAAGGTGCCGGTGCCACCACCACCAGAAGTTACTGTTCCCATATTACATCAAACATTTGTATCACCTGAGTCTTTTACTTGCGTGGATACATTGATTCAACATCCTTCGGGCTGTGGGATGATTGTTTATCCAATAGATACTATAGTGAGCAGAACAATCGACCTAGATGCAGATGGTCAGGCTGATTTTGAATTTGAATGTGAATCTTGGTATCATTTTTTAAGCGCTAGCAATCCGTGTGCGAATTACAACACGAGTTATATCATAACAGCCCTTCAATATGGAGCTGCGATAGCAACGGTTGGTAACTATAGTGAAATTAAAAAATATGCTGAAAACGAAAATATTTTGCCCAATGCCCAATGGAGAACATCTGCTGCCATACTTTTAGATGTAACAACTGCTCCATATGCAACTGATTTTTCTGGGCTGAGTTATTTCGGATTGAGACTTTACAAGGCTAACGAAGTTTGGTACGGCTGGTTAAAATTGGAAAAAAGTGGCTATCACATAACCCTCTTAGCTTCAGGAGTAAAACAAGGTCCGAGTACTGGGATTAAAGCGGGTCAAATTCAATAGTAAGTTGAAATTACTATCTTTACCCGATGAAAGCACCTGGTGTTACTGTAGAAGAAATTCTCGAAAACATTCCTGAGGATCGAAAGGAAGCATTTCACAAATTGCATCAAACCATTGTCGCGCATTTACCAGCCGGTATTGAAGCGGGCATTAGTTATGGCGGTTTAGGCTACATCATTCCTCATAGCTTGTATCCGGCAGGTTATCACTGTAAGCCTTCAGAACCACTTCCTTTGGCAAGCTTGGCCTCGCAGAAAAACTCAATTAATTTTTATCACATGGGTATTTATGCCGATCCTGCTTTGCTCGATTGGTTTGTTGCCGAATACCCCAAACACAGCGCCCAGAAACTCGATATGGGCAAAAGCTGCATCCGTTTCAAAAAACTGGATCAAATTCCATACGCTTTGATTGGCGAGCTCATGCAAAAAATGACTGCTCAACAATGGATAGACCTCTACGAAACGATGTTAAAGAAATAAAAGCATGCTCAAGAAAATATACCGTTTTTTAACGCCAAAATGGCAAAAACTGTACATGGAGTACAAGGTTGAATTCAAGCCGCGCTATGGTCATGGTTTGCCTCCGCAAGGCCAACTTTACGACATCATCAACGCAAACAGAGCGCAGTATGCTGAAATTTTGAAAGAGGCCAATGCGCATGCCCAAATTTTTCAATCTTGGAAAGAAAAATCTCAGGAGCAAAGCACCATGATGCCTGCTTACAACAATGAGTTTTTACCGGGTTTAGACATGATTGCGATCTATACAATGATCCAAAAGTATAAACCGAGTAAATATGTAGAAGTTGGTTCGGGCAATAGCACCAAAGTGGCCTACCAAGCTATACAAAATTTACCAAACACGGAAATCATCTCCATAGACCCGCAACCAAGGGCTGAAATTGACCAACTGGCCACCACTATTATCCGCAAGCCCTTTGAAGATATCGATTTCGACTTTTTGTTTTCGCTGCAGGCCAATGACATCTTATTTATTGATAATTCCCACCGCATTTTGCCTAATTCTGATGCAACGGTTTTCTTTTTAGAGGTCTTGCCTAAATTAGCCAAAGGCGTCATTGTCCATATCCATGATATATATTTGCCTTACGATTATCCGCAATTTATGTGCGATCGTTTCTACTCTGAGCAATACGGATTGGCCATGTTTTTATTAGCTAACAGCAAAAAATACCAAACCATTTTACCAAATTATTTCATTTCAGAAGACCCACAACTGAGCGCTATTGCAGCGCCAATTTTTGAGCATCCCAATTTGCGCAATGTAGAACGTCACGGGGGCTCTTTCTGGTTGCAAATACAATAACTCACTTCGCGGC
This sequence comes from Crocinitomicaceae bacterium, assembly GCA_044376455.1. Lineage (GTDB taxonomy): Bacteria > Bacteroidota > Bacteroidia > Flavobacteriales_D > Crocinitomicaceae > UBA952. The sequence goes on from JBIPMW010000213.1 coordinate 3,114, forward strand.
TATTT
>JBIPMW010000453.1:0-3110 GCA_044376455.1 Crocinitomicaceae bacterium
TCGTCGCGCGGCTCCTCACGAAGAACAAGGCGAAGCCCGCGGCCACCGGGACGGACAGCCTTGAGGACCTCGAGCTCCCGCCGGCCGAACCGTGGCCGTCGCCACCGATGATCGCCCTCCGGCACGGGATCCTGGGCGACCTCATGCCCAGGCTCGAGCCGGCGACGGAGGCGGATCCTGTCGCCCTGCTCACGACGTTCCTCACGGCCTTCGGCAACGCGGCCGGCCGGGGGCCTCATGCCATGGTGAGCGGCGCCACCCGGCACGGGGTCAACCTGTTCGCCGGCATCGTGGGGCGGAGCGGTAAGGGCAGGAAGGGCAGCGGTCTCGACCTCGCCCTCATGCCGATCCGAGAGGGCGATCCAGCCTGGGCGGCCGACCGTCTCGCCAGCGGCCTCGCCTCCGGGGAGGGCATCGTGCACGCGATCCGGGATCCGATCGTGAAGAACGAGCCGATCCGCGAAGGGAAGAACATCGTCGACTATGCCCCTGTCGTCGTCGATGAGGGCGTCGCGGACAAGAGGCTCCTCGTCGTCGAGTCTGAACTGGGGGCCGCGCTCCGGGCCTGCCGGCGGGAGCAATCGACGCTCTCGCCGATGCTGCGGCTCGCCTGGGACGGCGGCAAACTTCGAACCCTATCGAAAAACTCCCCGGAGGTGGCGACGGATCCGCACGTGAGCCTCATCGGCCATATCGTCGTCGAGGAGCTCCGGAAGCTCATGAGCGACGCCGACGTATACGGCGGCCTCGCCAATCGTTTCCTGTGGATCCTGTCGCGCCGCTCGAGGCTCCTGCCGGACGGAGGAGAACTCGACGACCTGGGCGACCTGCCGGCACGGATCGCGGCCCTCCTCGCCCAGGCGAAGGCCACGGGACGGATGAGGAGGACGCCCGCGGCCTCGAGCCTGTGGGCCCACGAGTACGCCCGCCTGACAACCGTCCCGGAGAACGGCATCGTTGGCGCCGCCCTGGGCCGGGGCGAGGCGATTACGCTCCGCCTTTCGATGCTCATGGCGATCCTCGCCGGCCGGCAGACAATCGACGAGCCGGACCTCCGCGCCGCGATCGACCTGTGGGAATACGGCGCGGCCTCCGCGAGGATCATCTTCGGGGGCAAGGCCGACACGCCGCTCGAGGCCCGCGTCCTCGCCGTCGTTCGGGCCCAGCCCGGGATCGGCCGCTCCGCCATCGCTCGAGCTCTGGGCGGCAAAGTACCGGCCCGGGAACTCGTCGACGCCCTGGGCCGGCTCCGGAATGCCGGCACGATCACGGCGACCGAGACGAGGACCGGGGGCAGGCCGGCGGAGACCTGGGCCGTCGTCGTGCCGGAGGCAGCGGGAGAACCGGGAAAAGAAGTAAGAAGCCCCGGAGCCCCCCTTCTTACATCTTTTCACGGATACCACGCTCCGGCCGCCGGCCTCGAGAGGAGGGTACTGTGAACGTCGTCGAGACGATCACGGCCGTCCGCGCGGCCGGCGGGTCCGTCACCGTGTCCGGGGGAGCGTTGATTGTTGACGCCCCGCCCGACCTGTCCGTCGCCGTGTGGGACGCCCTCACGCTCCACAAGGCGACACTCGTCGACCTGCTCACGCCCACGGCCACCTACGCCGACCTCGCCCGGCACGAGGAGCGGCAGGCGATCCAGGCGGAGCCCCAGGCCCCAGCCGATGCTGTCGCCTTCGATCGGCCGCGCCCGGCTCGCCGATGCCGGCTCGTGCGGGATACGCCGTGGGTATGCCCGGGCCTGGGACGAATCACGTTCCCCGCCGGCCTCGAGGGGACGGTCCTCGACGACCCGGCCGACATGGAAAGCCCGATCGACCAACTCGCGCTCTCGTGGATTCTCCGGGCCGACCGGGCCGCCGGGCGGGAAACGGTCGCTGTCTGGATCGACGGTCGCCCTCGCGTCCTCGAGGCGGCCTCCGTCCTCATCCTCAACGAAGGAGATCGTTTGCCATGCCAAAGATAGGGAAGGGAACGTCGAAAACTCCTATGGAATCGCCACAGACCACGTGCGGGGCAGCTCACGCGAGCGGGGCCTCCCCCGGTTCAAACAAGATTTCTCCCCCCGCCCACCTGCGGCCCGATACGGCGGCATGGTGGGTGTCCGTGGCCGGCGACTACACCCTCGAGCCTCACCACCTGCGGATCCTCACGCTCGCGGCGGAGGCCTGGGACCGGGGCGTCGAGGCCCGCGAGGCGATCGCCCGGCACGGCTCCGTCTATGTCGACCGATTCGCCCAGCCCCGGGCCCGGCCGGAGGTGGCGATCGAGCGCGACTCGAGGATCGCCTTCGCCCGCCTCGTCCGCGAGCTCGCCCTCGACGTTGATTCGGTCGACGAGCCGGGGCGGCCGCCGCGGATCGGCGGAACTCCAGGCCGACGCGGGGCAGGCGCGGAACTCCACACGGCCGACCGTCTCATCCTGGGGCTCGATTGAACGAAGGAGGCTCACCATGCCACGTAAGACCCACATCGCCCGCCGGCCCGGCCTCACCTACGGCGACGGCCACCGGCTCCACCTGCTATCCGGGCACGATTTTTTCGACGACGGATTCGGGACCGGATGCAATTTCCGCCGCGACGACGCCGCTCGAGCCTGGGCCTACCTCCGCGAGGAGCTCCTCCTCGAGCACATCGCCGACCACCCTTGCACGAGGCCCTGGGCATGGTGGGAGTTTGAGGATCACCCGCCGCGTCGTGTCGTGAAACCGAAGCCGGCCGATATTCCGCCGGAGCCTGCCCGCCCGTACCCGTGGGGCAAGCCGCTCCCATGGTGGGACGAGTACCGGCAGGCGAAGTGGTACGAATCCCAGGCGGCCTACCTCCGGCGGCACGGCCTGCTCACCAGCGGCGAGGAGGAATACCTCGAGGTTCACCCGGAACTCCTGGGGGCCGTGAACGCCTTCGACAAGGCGAGCCGGTAGGGTTGCCCGTATCGTCCAGCCGATATATCCTTCTCTCATGAGCACAATGAAACCGATCACCGTCGAGGAGGCGGCGCGGCTCTTGGGCGTCGTGCCGGATCACGTTCGCCTCCTCATCCGGCGCGGCCGGATCCAGGCGACACGATTCTCGACCGTGTGGCTCGTCGATGAGGCGAGCGTGAGG
>JBIPMW010000214.1:0-3086 GCA_044376455.1 Crocinitomicaceae bacterium
AAAAGTAACTGCCAAAAAATAGCATTGGCACAATAAACCAAAGTCTGGCGAGTATGAATTTAAGAGAAACAACCGGATGCGAGCTCGTAAGTGCCGATACGAAAAGCCACGAAATGTAGATAATTAGGGCCCAAATCAAAGGTTGCTTCCAAATATGCAGGGGTAAAAAGGCGCGTTTAATTTGAAGGGCACTCAGCCACAACATGAGACCAAAAAGTAAGGGTTCGGTCGGGACAAATAAACCAAATGCTTGGGTATATTCTTCTATATTGACAGAGAGCGGTGTTAAAAAAGCCAAACTCAAAAAGAGTTTTTCTGTTTCAAAAAGTGCAAAATAAACTCCTAAGAAGCCAAGTGGAAATAGGGTCAAAACGGCAAGGTCTTGCCAAATTAACGCTGCGCTTATGGCTAAAAAGCCAATCAAAGAAATAATTAAAAGGAGTGTTTTGGTTCTCACCATTTAGGCATTCAGTTTGAGCTCTGCAATGCGTTGTCTGATTAAAAGGAAGAATAAACCAAATAAAAAGCCACCAACGGTTGATACCAAGACGATGATCATTCGCTTTGGTTTTTCTTTGCGGTCGGCCACAACAGCCCGCTCTACCACGAATTTATGCGTAAAGTTTGCATTGGCATCCGATTCAGCTTGTTCATAGGATACGCGGAAATCTTCAATTTTGACAATTTTTTCGTTGCGCTGGTATTCAAGACCGTCGTAGATAGAACCATATTTGTTGTTCAACTCAATTTTCTTTCTGATTTCTTCTTTTTCCGCAGGGCTTTTTGAATCAACGAGTGCTTGGTATAAAGTAGCACGTGCATCGTTCGGCAAAACACCTAGTGCTGCTAATGACTCCAATTTGCTGAGGATAGAGTCACGCTCTTTTTCCATTTGTTGTTTTTTACGCAGGTTAATCTGGAATGCCGGCAAGGTGCGCTCACGGATCATTTCATTTTTGATGGTATCGATGAGTTCTACGATGTCGTTGGCCATATTTGCTGCACGTTGTGGACTTTCGTCGAGGACATCTATTTGGATAGAGCCATAGCGCGTACGGGCATAAGAAAAGTGCTCGTTATAGGCCTTATTGAGCTTGTAATTTTTATTCGGATCTGTTTTCTTGATATCGTAAGCCGCAAATAAGTCATATTTCTTGACAATACGATCTCTGATACGAGATGACGAAAGAATTTGCACGAGTTGTTCAGCTTGTTCTTCTTCGCCAAAGTCCATGGCCGCAGCTTTTACGTTGCGTTGCTCAGAAAAGGAAACGTTACTTGAAGCTGCAGGAAAGACAATAGCCGTCGATAGAAAAAGCGGAGTAATTAAAAAAGAAACAATTATGGAGATAACAGCTGCAGCAACAGTAAATAAAACAAGAGATTTTCTGTTATTCCAAAGGAAAAGTAGTAGGGCGTTGCGCTGTTCAGTTAGGTTTTGATTTTCCATAATTCGTATTGAGTACTCAAATTTTTTTCAAAGCTATGACATTAACTGCGAAATTCCATATTTATTTCATGGCATCGCGATTTTGCAATAGTTTGAGTAGTTCTTTCATATCAATGAATCGCAAAAGTGTCATGCAAGCAAAACTCATAATCACATCAAGGATGATCAAAGAACTTCTACCCAGAGAGTAACTAATTTGGCTAAAAGCAACAATCAAGTACCAGATTGAAAGCAAAAAGAAAAGCATTGCAAATTGCAAAAAGAGTTTGCTAGAAAATTGAATGTTAAAAAGTTTGTAGCAGTAGTATCTCTGGACCCCAGCCATCAACAACTGCGTCAATGCGGCTACCATTGCAGAAAAACCTGCTTGGAACTGATGGTTTTCATTGATCAACCAAATATTTAAACCAATATTGATGAACACTCCGATGGCAGATATTTTATTTAATAGTTTGAGTGATCCATTTGCAGTCAGTAGCGATCCATAAATCAAATTACTAGCCAACCCGAAAAATGCAATGCTCAGAAAGCACACTATGTCATGTAGAAAAACGGAACTGTGCGTATAAATAAGATCTAGAAAAAAGCCCCCATGAAATACGGCGAACACAATAAAGGTGAGGCTTGCCCCAAGTAGTAATTTACTGGCCTGACCAGATAGTCCTTGAATATCTTGAGGAGCGTACTTTATAGATCTTGCGAACATAGGTAAAAGCAACCCGGCAAAAACCATAGCAAACATGTAAAGCGCGTCAATAAGACGGAAAGCTTGGGCATAATAACTGGCTTGTTCCACTCCTGAAAACCAACTCAGTAAAATAGCATCACTCCGTGTATAAAGCATCATGAGCACAATGAGCAGTGCATAAGGAAAAGCAGTTTTTACAAGTGTTTTTATCAATTGCCAATTAGGAAGCAGGAGCGGTGGTTGAATGGTCTTGAAAAGTGTCAAACCCGCGAGTAAAAATGTGAGTCCGTAGCCGGCAAACTGCAAGATAGCATACGTTTGGATGTCAACGAGCTTGAAGCCTTCTGGGTATACGTACAGAATATAACCCATTGAGAAAATCAGCAACAAACGGTCGAGCACACTGAATAATGCGTCCAAACGAAACCGATGCATCCCAGCAAAGAAACTGCGGAAATACGCAATGTTGGCGATTAAAAATTGATTCAAGCCTAATAATAAGATCAATGTATAATCATTCCAGCTCAACCGAATAAAAAGGTTGATACAGAAAAGGCCTGTGATGTAAAATAACATCAGGGCAAACCTAAATAAAAATATACTGCTAAATTGGTGCTTTGCTGCTTCAATGTTTTGAGCAGCGAGTTTGGTACTTAAGTTATTGACACCGAAATCAAATAAAATCGAAAGTATTAGACTCAGATTGAAAATCGCAAAATATAAACCATATTCGGACCCTACTTCATTTTGAACGGCAGCATCAATGATAAAGATGGCTGCAGGTTTCACCAATAGGTTAATACCTAAAGAAAAAAATAAGTTGGAATAAAAACTGCGTTCTTTCATGAGCTGAGCAGGTCAGCCTCAAAGATAGGACTTTATCTAGGATTAGCGCAGTAAGTTCACATGACCTGTAATGAGTTTGCGCTCATCAAGAGTAGGCACTTT
>JBIPMW010000063.1:0-9784 GCA_044376455.1 Crocinitomicaceae bacterium
TTGGGTCCCAAGTTTACTTTGCATAGCGAATCCATCCCACTTGGCCTGCCAACCTTTGTTTTTCCAAGCACCATCTGTATAGCACCTGTTACCGCTAAAAAGGCTATCGATTTGGAAGGTTTCCAATTTGATTTGTGTATTTCCTTTGAAGCTATTGTTCCATTTTTGAACGAATTCTAGCTGAAGTTGCTGCCCGGCCAAGTTTTGGCCCCTGATATTCCAATCGCGTTCAAATTCTACTGCTCTAAACTGCTCGATAGGGATAAATTGCTTGCCTAAAAAAGTATAATTGATGCCACTCTCTCTGATTCTCAAGACACTATCAGTTGTTTTTTCTTGGACATATTTGATTCCGCCTTTTGAGGCAAAGCCTAAATTATTTTTGTCGTCTAACGAAGAGTACAAGTTCAGGTCATTTTCACTGAGTGTATTTTCAGTATATATTTTCAGCCGAGGTGTCAATTGAAGCGCAAGCCCTGAACTCAGCATTTGTTTTCTTTGTGGTGTCTCTACCTTGCGTATGGGCGCATAATTTCCTTGTGAAACCCCGTTATCTGGCTTGACCCACTGATAATAAGCTCCTGAAGCGTTGATACCCGCAAGAATGTAGTCTCCTTGCTGTGCGCCAACTTGTGTAAAGGTACAGCGGTAGTGCGCCAACTGAGGATTGACACTGAGCACAAAAATACTGTCGTACCCCAAAGAATCTATCATTTGATACATGTTGGCATTCTCTAAAAAACCAATGTTCTCGTAGCCTGGAATGGCTGCTGTGTTCAGTTGATCTCCAACTTGACTCAAGCTGAGTTTTTGTTCCGAAGTTAAAATCTGCTGAAGCGGTTGGTTTTTGAGGTCCTGCTCTTGGTAGGCGCCAAACCAGAGTTGTAATTTTTTGTTTTCGAAGCGGCTGGTATGTTGCAGTAAGCTTCTGCTATAATTTTGATCAGCGTATTGAAATTCAGCCACAATTCGCACGTCTTTGGTGATCATATTGCGGGAGGTAAAAGTCAGTTCGGCTGTATTGTAGTCAATGATGTAATCATATTCTTGCCCCCTTGTGAGTAAGCGCCCATCAATGTAAATCTTTTCAGTCCCGGATAAAATCATGATATAAGGTTCATTATTAGCACCTGTTAGTCTATACGGGCCTTGTACAGCCTCTTTCCCTTGAATGATCTGTCTTTGAAATTTCCCTTTGGAAAGGCCAGCTGTGGTCTGCGTAGAAATTTGACCGTTTTTAACTTTCCATTGATAAGAACCAGTCAAACCTTGACCCCTTTTCTTATAGATAAGAAAGTCGCTATAAGCCGGGTTTTGCAGCCAAAAGTCACCAGCAATAATTTTCAATTGCTCGTTGTGCACTTGAATGAATACTTGGTCAAATTCTTTGAGTTGATTTGTGCTTCCGGAAGCTTGTAGCGGAATATTGGCATCAGAAAGTGCCGCTGTGAGTGTTAAATTTGGCGTCAATTGGCCACTGAGCTGAAGGTTGAGCGCAGATTGCAGCCCTAGACTTTGGTTGTTGCCAAACCCCACACCTCTGGACAAACTACCGTTCTTTTGAATGCTATTTCCGCCAAAAATATCTTGGGAACTCGTTGTGGTAATTTGGAACTTAGCGCGTTCTGCGGCAACAACATCTATTGGATTTATTTGAAGTGGATAGGGTTGCCAAACTTGTTTGAGCCGAAACGGAAATACTTGAAAGCTCATGTAAATGGTGTCTGGTGGCGGCGTATTCCAGGTGAATGTATTGTTTTCAATTTCAAGAGTGTAGCTATCACTTGAAATTTCAATGAGCTGCTGATAAAGCGAATCTTCAAAAAAATGAATGGATGGAAGGTATATGGCTTGGCTATCAAGGAATTGCTTTTTCAAATTTGGGGCAAGCGCCACATACTTTTGATTCGATTGCGCATACCCAAAACCATGGACCAAAACGGAACACAAAAGAAAGAAAACGAGCTTTTTCAGATATGGTTTCATGGGCACAAGCCCTTATTTAACGCAATTTGAGCCCAAGAATTGTTATTCAATGACACTAAATCCGGTGTAGGCTTGTAGTGCTTTCGGGATAGCAATACCGTTGGCAGTTTGGTGATTTTCAAGCAATGATGCTAAAATGCGCGGAAGTGCTAATGCAGAGCCGTTTAGTGTATGACAAAGCGTTGTTTTTTTATCGTCTTTGAAGCGCAACTTCAGGCGGTTAGATTGAAAAGTATCAAAGCGGGATACAGAACTGACCTCAAGCCATTTTTCTTGCGCCGCTGAAAATACTTCGAAATCGTAGGTCATGGCAGAAGCAAAGCCCATATCGCCGCCACACAAACGCAAAATTCGGTATGGTAATTCAAGTTTGTCTAGTAAGTTAGAAACATGTGCAATCATGTCGTCTAGTGCTTTTGCCGTGTTGTCCGGATGCTCGACACGCACGATTTCAACTTTGTCAAATTGGTGCAAACGATTCAGTCCGCGAACGTCCTTTCCATAAGACCCGGCTTCACGTCTAAAACATGGCGTATAACCGCACATTTTGATAGAGAAATCAGGACCGGGAAGGATGACATCGCGGTAAATATTGGTCAAAGGAACCTCTGCGGTTGGGATCATGTAGAGGTCGTCTTCTTTGATGTAATACATTTGCCCTTCTTTATCTGGAAGTTGCCCAGTACCGTAGCCGCTCGCTTCGTTCACAACGTGGGGCGAAATAAATTCTTCGTATCCGGCTGCAATGGCTTCATCCAGGAAAAATTGAATGAGTGCACGCTGAAGGCGCGCGCCTTTGCCGCGGTAAAAAGGGAATCCGGCACCCGTTACCTTGACACCTAATTCAAAATCGATGAGTTGGTATTTTTTGGCAAGGTCCCAATGGGCCTGAGCTTCAAAGTCAAAAGTTGGGATTTTACCAGCTTCATGCACCGTTTGGTTATCGTTGGCATCTTTACCTTTCACGACTATTTCATGAGGTACGTTAGGTAAAGTATAAAGCAGTTTTTGAAGGCTTTCCTCTAAAGTATTTACCTCATCTTTAAGAGTGGATTCTTTGCTTTTAAGCGCGGTTGTTTGGGCTTTCAATTCAGTGGCCTCTGCTTGCTTGCCACTTTTGAAAAGTTCACCAATTGACTTAGCGATTTGATTCATTTCAGCGGCCAGCGAATCGAGGGCTGTTTTAGCACTACGCCACTTTTGGTCGAGCGCTAAAATTTCTTCAAGGGTGCTGCTTGCATCGATATTTCTTTTGGCTAAACCCGCAATAATTGCGTCTTTTTCTTGTCTGATGCGCTGAATTTCTAACATAATCACTGAATTGTTGAACAAAAGTAAGCAATTGAGCTCAAAAACGAAGGATGTTGTCCATACTAAGCTGTTGATTAATCCTAGAAAACGGGTAAAGTTGGCGTCAAGAATTACTTTATTTTTGAAAGATGAGTAGCAATGAAGTAAGAATCATTAATCAAGGGCACCACGAAATGCCTGCCTATCAGACTGCAGGGGCATCTGGTATGGATGTTAGGGCCTTATTGTCAGCGCCCGTGAGTCTTGCGCCGATGCAACGTGCCTTGATCAAAACGGGTTTGTTTTTAGAGATGGACCCCGCTATAGAATGTCAAGTAAGACCAAGAAGTGGCTTGGCCCTGAAAAAAGGGCTTACGGTTCTGAACACGCCCGGCACAATTGATGCTGATTACCGTGGCGAGGTTGGTGTCATTCTTGTCAATTTATCTTCAGAAACCGTTATCATCGAAGATGGTGAGCGCATCGCACAATTGGTTTTCTGTAAGGTCGAAAAAGTTAATTTAATTCCAGTTACTGAACTCGGAACTTCTGAACGCGGCGAAGGCGGATTTGGAAGTACGGGTCTAAAATAATTTCAATGAAAGTAGTTGTCCCAATGGCGGGTCGCGGTAGCCGACTCAGACCCCACACCTTAACCATCCCAAAACCACTCGTGCCAGTTGGAGGCATTCCAATCGTTCACCGCTTGGTCGCCGACATCGCCAGAGTTTGTGCTGAACCCATTGATGAAATTGCTTTTGTCGTCGGTGAATTTGGAGAGGCAGTAGAAAAAGAACTTTTGACAGTTGCTGAGCGCCTCGGTGCAAAAGGATCAATTCATTATCAATTACAACCCTTAGGAACGGCCCATGCAGTTTTGTGTGCCGCTGAAAAATTAGAGGGACCGGTGGTGGTTGCATTTGCAGACACGCTTTTCAAGGCAGATTTCAAGATCTCTCAGGAAGATGAAGGCATTTTATGGGTCAAGCAAATCGAGGATCCTAGTGCTTTTGGTGTCGTGAAACTCAATGAGCAGGGTCATATCATCGATTTTGTCGAAAAACCACAAACTTTTGTTTCCGATTTGGCCATGATTGGTATTTACTATTTTAAAGATGGTGGGCGTTTACGTAAAGAGCTTGAATACCTCATTGATAATAATGTCATTAAAAGTGGAGAATACCAATTGCCAGATGCGCTGCGCAGACTCACAGAAGCGGGCGTAGCCTTTAAACCGGGCACAGTAGACGAATGGCTAGATTGCGGTAATAAGGAGGTTACTGTTCAAACTAATCAGCGCGTCTTAGAACACGACCAAGAAGCGGGTCGTTTACAACAACACGCCTCAGATATTAAAGAAAGCATCATTATTCAACCTTGTTACATTGGGTCCGATGTCAAAATTTCGCGTTCAATTGTTGGCCCGCATGTTTCCATTGGTGCCGGAACCATTTTGAATGAAGCAGTGGTAAGCAATAGCATCATCGGTGAAAAAAGCCAAATTGTTAAAGCCCAAATCAGTGGAGCAATGATTGGCTCCAATGCTCAATATACAGGCCGTTCCAAAGACCTTAGTCTTGGAGATTTCAGCAGTGTCCATGAATAAGCGCTATTTTCTTTTTGTTTTACTCGCTTTAGCAGCTTGCAAGGTGCAACAAACACCTGCAACTACCGACCCTGCCTATATTAAACAATTTCATGTAGGCGTCAGAGCGATGCTCAACGAGCAACATGAAGAAGCACTCGCTGCATTCAAGATTTGTCTGCAACAAAATCCAAAAGATGCTGCCTTGCATTTCGCCATGTTTGAAACTTACCTCAAACAAGAAAAATATGCTGAAGCAGTGTATCATACTGAACAAGCGGCCGCACTCGATCCCAAAAATTTGCACTACAAGCGCGAGTTGGCATTTATGTACGGTCAAATGGGTAAGTATGCAGAGGCCGCCGAAGTTTTTGAAGCCTTGCTGAAGGTTGATCCTAAAAACATTGATTTCTACAGTGGGTGCCTACAAGCCTATCAACAGCTTCAAAAACCTGCCAAATCCTTGGCCTTGATTCAAAAGATGGAACAGGCGCTGGGAGCCAACCCAAATACAGTACTGGAAAAATTCAGACTCTACATTCAGATGGGGAAAGAAAAGGAAGCGGTGGCGCTTTTAGAAGAAGCAAGAACAGTATTTCCGCAAGAGCCGAGTATCCTTGCCAATTTAGTGGACCACTATTTCAAGACCCAGAATTACAAACAAGGTTTTGAAATCCTCAAGGACCTCGTTGCTGCGGACCCTTCTAATGGCGTAGCTTCATTGATGTACGGAGAGATGCTCTATCGTTCAGGCGACCGAGTTCAGGGAAAAAAATATATGCAAGCAGGCATTTTGGCTGAGGGGGCAAGCTTGGACCAAAAAATGAACATTTTGATCATGTTACTCAATGAACAACAAACGCCTGATATCCAACTAGAGCCATTGGTCAAATTCATGACGGAAACGTATCCAAATGAAGCGAAATCGTATTCCATTGCCGGAGATTACTATTACAAAGCTGGGCAACTAAAAAAAGCAATTGCGGCCTATCAACAAACAGTCAAAATAGATCCTAATTTATATCCCGTCTGGAATCAAATTTTATTGTTGTCCTTTGAAACACAACAATGGACTTCCTTACAAAAGGATGCACAGGAAGCGGCCGTAATTTTTCCAAATCAACCCTTACCTTACTTTTTCATTGCTTTGGCTGCTAATCGGGCTTTGACTTACCAAACTGCGTTGGAAAACTTAGATCTTTGTGCCAATGTCATCGTCAATGACCCGAGCCTGCTGGCTGAAGTATGGGCACAACGAGGTGTCGCAGCATTTGGACTTGGACAAACGGCTGAAGGCTTGTCGCATTTCAAAAAAGCACTAGAACTTAGTAAATCTAATCCTGCTGTAGAGTTACAATATATTCATCAATTGCTTTTGCATCAGATTGAGGTAAATAGCGCGGTGGCACGCATCCATGAATTGAGACAACAAGCCCCAACCAATGATTTGTATAAGCAAGAAGAGGCATTTGCTTTGTTTCAAGTAGGCAATTATCAAAAAGGGTTGCAAATTTTACAGTCTGTTCAGAGCCCAAATCTTTTGAATGCTTCAAGCTACCTTGAATTACTCGGCGATTTCCAATTTAAACTGGGCGCTATCGCTGATGCTCTCGAGAGTTGGGAACGGGCCAAAAACTGCGGTGAAGGCAGTATCCGTTTGAACGAAAAAATTGAAACAAAAACGTATGTTAAAGCACTATAAACTCATTTTATTGTCGTTCCTTTTGCTTTTGACTGCGGCTGCATGTAAGTCGGGGGAAGCCTTAACGACGCAAACAGAGGAGTTATCCAAACTTCCCAAAATCAAGGATAAAGAACTAATTGATAGAATCGATAGTTTGTCTCAACTAGAGCCAAAGACTTTCTATTCTAAGTTAAACGTGACTTACCAAGAAGGAGACAAAGAGGTTTCGCTCAAAACATCTCTAAAAATTGTGGCAGATAGTGCAGTGAATGCCATCATTACCTATGCTAAAATTCCTGTTGTTACCGCAATGGTAACCAAAGACTCTGTAAGCGTTGTCAATAAGCGTGATCGCTGTTATTCGTTGACCTCACTAGACTATCTGAAAGAGATGTTCGGTGTCGATTTTAGCTATGAAAATTTGGAAGAGATTATTTTAGGCAAACCCTTAGATTACCGCAAAGAGCAAAAGTATTTCGTAGACAACGACCCCTTCAATTATAGCATTTCCACCCATAAAAAACGCGACCGTAAAAAACCCGAAAGAAAACAGCGCGATGACCTCATGATTCAGTATCAACTTACTCCAGATGCCAAACACCTCAAACAAACACGCATCTTAAGTGTAGAAGATTCTACTGAGGTGACAGTTGCGTATATGGAAAGACAAGCCATTGCTGGTTTTGACATCCCACTTCAGGTAAAGATCGATATCAAGACCCCAAAGAAATCAATGGTGATCATTTTGTATTATGACAAAGTGGAAGTAAATGAGCCCCAAGAATTAATCATCGTCATACCAGAAAGCTATGAAAAATGTGATTAGATTATGTTTGATGCTTTTGTTGTCAACGTTGAGCTTTGCCCAGCAAGACCAACAACAGCTCAAAAAAGAGCAGCAAAAGCTGGAAAAAAGAATTTCCAACACTAAAAAGCTACTGAATAAAGTCAAAAATAATAGCCAGGCTTCGCTCAACGAAATCAGACTCATAGAAAACCAGATCAAAACGCGTGAGGCGTTGGTGCATTTATTTGACAACCAAGTACGAAGTGCCGAGATCAAGATGGTTCAAAAAAAGATGGAGGTCAAAAGACTCAAAGCCCGATTGAATCAACTCAAGCAGCAATATCGCAAAATGTTCTTGTATGCCTACAAACATAGGGGCAACTACAATAAAGCCATGTTTTTATTGTCTTCCAATGATTACAACGAAGCGCTTCGCCGAAATCGTTACCTGAAAAAGGTAGCCGCCATACAGCAAAAGCAAGTAGCATTGATCAAGCAACATCAGGAACTGATTTCAAAGGAGATCAATCAAATCGAAGACGAAAAGCAAATCAAAGAATTGGCACTCGAGGAAAAAAAGCAAGAAAGAGCGGCCATTGAAAAAGACAAATTCAAAAAAGAAAAATCCTACGAAAAATTCAAAAAAGAAGAGCAAGCTTTGATTGCGCAATTGAAAGAGGACGAGAAGAAAAAAATTCAGCTTAAAAAACAAATTGATGCAGCGATCAGAGCAGATATAGCCCGTGAGAAGGCCAGAGAAGCGGCGCGTCAGGCCGAACTTGCAAAGGCAAATGCTGCCAAACCAAAACCTGCTGAACAACCTGCCACTCAAACCGCGGCAACGCCAAAAACAGGAGGCTCAAAGCCCGCAACTACAACTGCACCAGCGCCAAAAGTGGTGGCTACACCTGTTTCTACTGAAGGCGCCGCAATCGGTAGAAGTTTTGAGGCCAACCGTGGCCGCTTACCATGGCCGGTAGACAACGGAAGTGTTACAGAGCGCTTTGGACGCAATTACCACCCAACGCTTAGTGGTGTAGAATGGAATAACAATGGAATTGATATCACTTGTAATAGAGGTTCAAGGGTGCGCGCAGTATTTGAAGGAGAAGTGACCACCGTGTTTTCTGTGCCGGGTGCAGGCAAGGTGGTGATCATCAAACATGGTGCCTACCGAACAGTTTACGGCAATTTGGCAGAAACTTATGTAAGTGTAGGCAGCAAGGTCAACACAAAGCAAGCCATCGGATCTTTACTCAATGATGGCGGAGTTTCCATTTGCCATTTTGAAGTACATCAGGTTGTTGGTGTAAATCCAGTAACTCTTAATCCGTCACTTTGGATTGGCCGTTAATTGGCCCAAGCTCTGCTTCATACACCAGCCACATCGCACAAATGCCCCAAATCGGCACTGCTGCTTTGTCCGTATCCAGATAATTATTGAGAAAAGCATGGATAAAATAAGTGCTAAGGGCCATGATACTCGATAAAATCATGATGCGGTCTTCTTTATAGGTAGGGGAAATGCGGTGGTACAATTGGATGCCCGTGTAAAACATGAAAAACACCAGCCCTAAAAAGGTCAGTAAGCCAATACTGCCAGTTTCCGCTAAAGCACCGAGATATTCGCTATGCGCATTGCCCATATCGCCGAAATTGGTTGAAATGATTGTCAAATTTTCTGGTCTTTGAAAGGGGGCATATTCAAATGCATAGGTGCCCGGACCATAACCAATGATTGGTCTTTGCTTGAACATTTCAAGAGCACAGCTCCAACGATTGATCCTTTCAAGATTGGAGGCATCTGTAGAAATATTAGCCGCACTTTGTAAACGTTCATCAAATGCCTCTGTTGTATGTTCGTACTTATTGCGCTCTAATTCCATTTGGATGTTATCCCATCTGTACAGCACAACTAACAGTGCAAGCACACCGATGGCTGCAATGGGTTTCCAAGAAATTTTATAATACAAAATGATGGCAATACCAATGCTACCAAAAACACTCAGCCAGGCAGCCCTCGTATAAGATAATACCAAGCCAACGAGTATAATTGTAATTAAACTAATAATTGTCAGTTGTAATAATGGATGGTGTTTTTTGTAAATATATAATCCTACTGCCAAAGGAAGAATTAATGCAACGATGGCGCCATAAATGGTATGATCTTTAAAAAATGGCGACATTACCCAGTGGCCTTCTTTTTCGCCAAAACCGTACATAGAGTGGTGTACCAATGTATATAAGATGACAATGACACTTGCGATGATGAAGAGCCAAATAAAGGCAAATCTATTTTTGCGCTTTTGAAAAAAGTAACTGCCAAAAAATAGCATTGGCACAATAAACCAAAGTCTGGCGAGTATGAATTTAAGAGAAACAACCGGATGCGAGCTCGTAAGTGCCGATACGAAAAGCCACGAAATGTAGATAATTACGGCCCAAATCAAAG